>CAMCFM010000026.1 GCA_945874095.1 Candidatus Kuenenia stuttgartensis | reverse complement strand
AGCGAACTCACGGTGGATTGATAGGCGTCTGTGGTCGGCATGGGTCGTTGAGTCTCGGAAAAATTCAGTCGAGTGTGGTGTGATGAAAGATCAGTTTACGTCAGGCTTGATCCCAAATCAGTGGGCTGAAGCCTTGGCTGAAGGTTGCGAAGCAGGTGCGGCGGCTTTCACTGCCAACGGTTTGGCATTGACGTCGATCATGCCTGCAGCAATTTTCTCAACTGCTGGATTGATCGGGTTTACGAATGGTGATGGTCTCAGGCCGATCACGAAAATGAAGACGATCAACGGGGCCAGTCCAAGCACCTCGTGCCAACCGAGAGGATCGATCTGAATCGCCTTCTCTCCATGATGACCGTGGTCGTCGTGAGAGGCATGGGAATCCGAATGTGCGTGGGCAGAATCAGCATGACCGTGATCTGGGCCGTGGCCATGGCCGGGTTCGCGAAGTGGCCCGAAGAGAACTCGTTGCATCATCCAAAGAGTGTAAAACGCTCCAAGGATCATCGAGGTACCAGCCAGAATTCCGGCGACAGGCGAGGTGGAGTACATTCCGACCAGAATCGGAAACTCACCAACGAATCCGTTCATGCCCGGCAAGGCGATAGAACCAAGCGAGGCGACCATCAGAAAGAATGCCAATTTCGGCATCCGATTCCATAGACCTCCAAGAGCCGACATGTCACGTGTGTGATATCGTTCGTAAATCACGCCCACACAAGCAAACAAGGCACCTGTGGTGAGGCCGTGATTGATCATCTGAATCGTTCCGCCGGCGATCCCTGTGGAGTTTAAGGCGAACAGGCCAAGGCAAATGATGCCCATGTGACTGACAGAACTGTAGGCGACCAGACGTTTGATATCTTTTTGCGCCAAAGCCGCCAAAGCGCCATAAATAGCCCCAGTGACTGCCAGTATGGCAAGTGCAGGGAAGAGAACTTTGGCTCCGATGGGGGTCATCCCAAGGTTGAACCGAATGATTCCGTAACCGCCAACTTTCAGGAGTACGCCAGCCAGAAGGATGGATCCAGCAGTCGGTGCTTCCACGTGTGCCAGTGGGAGCCAGGAGTGAAACGGAAAGAGCGGAACCTTGATTGCAAAACCAGCGAACAACAGAAGGAAGATCAGTGTCTGCCAGCCAATAAGTGATTCAGAAGCCCATGGCTGCCATTTTAATTGACGGAGGCTATCGGTGATATCAGGAATCGAGAAAGAGAGTTTGTGGGCTGCACCATATTGAGCGTTCAGACTTACGAGCAGTATCAATCCCATGAGCGTGAGCATCCCACCCACAACGGTGTAGATGAAGAGTGTGACGGAGGCTCTGCGACGTTCTGGCCCACCAAAGATACCGACGAGAAAGAAGAGCGGGATCAGGGTGAATTCGAAGAAGATGTAAAACAGGACGATATCAAGACTTGCGAACAAGCCCAGTAGTCCACTCTGGAGAAACAGGAGAAGGGCGTAGTGCAGGGGGGCACGTTCTTTGATCGATTCCCAGGAGGAACACACCGCTGTGACCATCAGCAGATTGGTCAGGGCGAATAGGCCGATGCTGATGCCGTCGAGACCGAAAGCGAGACGGATATCCGGAGTCCCGATCCAGGGCAAACCCCACGAGCCGGCTTTACCGAAAGCAAACTGGGGACCCGATGCGGAGTTGTCGAATTGGAAGACGAGTGGGAGGCCCACAACAAGAGTGGCGAGAACGACACCAAGTGCAATGTTTCGGGCCGTGCCGCGGTCCATCTTCGCCTGACCGGCGAAGAGGACGATTGCGCCCACGAGCGGCAGCATGATGGTCAGAATGAGCAGTAAGGGCATTGTCGTTTAGGTCCGTTCCCGTCTTTTTTGGATGAAACGTCTGTCCGCAAGTCGTATCGAGATGGATTTGGAATGATTGACACTATCGTTCGAAACTTTCGCTTCGTTCGTTAGAGATCAAGTGAGGACCAAGATCACCAGAAGGCCAACAACAACCAGGGCAGCGACCCCGGCATAGGCCTGAATCACACCGTTCTGGAATCGCTGAAGCAGGCCAGTTGCGATATTTCGAGGCACCAGGGAGACCGTTCGCACGAGACCGTCAACACCATAAGTGTCGAAATATCGGCAAACCTGTGCCAGTGCAAGCAGTGGAGCCACGAACACAGCGTAGTAAATCTGATCAACCCAGAGTTTGTTTAGCGAGGCATCGTACAACGGCTTCAGAGTTTTCGCGATTTTCGCTGGCAATTCCGAGGGCTTGGCATACATAACATAGGCCAGTCCAAGACCAATCAGTCCAGAGGTGGTTCCAAGAACAGCAGTCACCCAGTCGAATCCATGAGCCTCAGCATGTGGCAGCTGCTCGAACCCAATCGAGTGTTCGACAAGGTGGGCAAACCAACCTGTGGTCGGCTCAGCAAAAACCATTCCCACAAATACGGCACAGACGGCCAGAATTTGCAGAGGAAGGGTCATCACGTATGGTGACTCTTTACCGAAGTAAGGGTCGTCGCCATGATGGTGGTGGTCGTCATGAGCGGCTTCTGGATCGTTAGGGCTGGGGAGCTTTTCGGGTCCAAAGAAGGTTTTAAAGAAGGCCCTGAAGGTGTAGAAGGCCGTCATGCCCGCAGTGAAGAGGGCCGCCCAGTAAATCATGCTATAAAGTGTTGCCACGCCATGATTACCGTTGTGCTCAGAAACGTGTGAAGCTTGTGAGAGGGCCGCCAGAACTTCGTCCTTGCTCCAGAAACCTGAGAGTGGAGGAAGTCCGGCAAGTGCCAGTGAGCCGACCAGGAATGTCCAGCAGGTGATGGGCATTCGGTGACGTAGGCCACTGAATCGTCGCATGTCAATCACGTGGCCCATGGCGTGCATCACACTGCCTGAACCCAGAAAGAGCAGGGCTTTGAAGAAGGCGTGCGTAAAGAGGTGGAACATGCCTGCCACAACGGCAAACTGAACCACGCTTCCCACACCGCTGCCAATGCCCATGAACATGAAGCCAATCTGACTGATCGTGGAATAGGCCAGAACTCGCTTAAGGTCGGTTTGAGTCAAGGCATAGAAGCCAGCCATGAGGGCCGTCAGGCAACCGATAGTTGCGACGATCGGTGCCATCGTGTCGATGCCGACCAGCAGAGGTGTCGAGCGTGCGATGAGATAAACACCAGCCGTGACCATAGTTGCGGCGTGAATCAGGGCCGACACAGGAGTCGGGCCTTCCATCGCATCTGGCAACCAGACATAAAGTGGAACTTGTGCAGACTTTGCTGTAGCGGCCCAGAAGAAGAGGAGCCCGATTCCGAGTCGATCGATTTCGCTAATCTGGCTGAGCATTCCGAAAACATTTTCGTAGGCCAGATTATGATCTGGTATGACGGTCCAGAGCCAGAACAGGCCCACTGCGAATCCAAGGTCGCCGACTCTATTGACGAGAAATGCTTTTTTGGCGGCAGCAGCGGCCGATGGCTTTTCATGCCAGAAGCCGATCAGGAGATAGCTGCATGCGCCAACGCATTCCCAGAAGCCGTAAGTCAGGATGTAGTTGTTGGAGAGTACAAGGCCGGTCATGGAGAAAACGAACAGGCCAACCACTGAGAAGAATCTGGTATAGCCAGGGTCGCCTGCCATGTAGCCGGCTGCGAAGAGTGCGACAAGAGTGGCAATAAAGGTGACCATCGGGAGCATCATGGCGGTCAGGCCATCGACCCGAAATTCAAGAGGAACGTTCAGTGATCCGACATGGATCCACTCAGCGAGGTGAATTTTCTCAGGGTGATCCAAGCCAAACAAGACGCCAAGGGAGACGAGAAAGGCTGAGCCAATGCCGATGACGATCGGCCAGTGGGCCTTTTCACCAAGTCTGCGACCGAACAAGGCCGTGACAAGGCTGGCGATGAGCGGGAGTGTGGGTACGAGCCAGGCAGAATGTGTCATGGTGACCTGTTTATGTCCTCAATTGGCCCGTTGACCGGATGCGACCACGGAGACTTCCGGCTCGCGACCGGATGGACTCAGATGCGGATAGGATTCAGAGCCTGGAGCAGCCAGGAATGGCTCAACGTCTTGGTCAAGTTCCACAAGAGCTGGTAGACCAGCCTCACGAATATCTCGCCAAATGGTAACGTCAAGAGATTTGGATCGATTGAAAAGCTGGACAACCAGCGCCAGTGAAACAGCCGCTTCGCAGGCAGCGACAGTCAGGATGATAATCATCAGAATCTGGCCATTCCAGTTCCCGTGATAGCGTCCGAAACCGACAAGAGTGAGCCCAACGCCCTGAAGCATTAGTTCAGCGGAGAGGAACATGACAATCAGGTTACGGCGCGACAGAAAGCCAATCGTGCCAAGTCCAAAGAGGACTGCGCCGATGGCGAGGTAGGCTGTGAGATCTGCGGATGTGAAGATGGAGTTGGGCATTTGCTTGAGTGGTCCGGGATTGTGTCGCTCGGTCCTGTTTCAGGAAGATCTATGGAACGATTTCAGGATGACTCACCGCCAACACGTGGGGTAGCGATCACCACGGCACCTGCCAGAGCGACAAACAGAATGGCTCCAACAAGCTCTGAGGAGATCAGGTGAGTCGTGTACATGGCTGCTCCCAGTCCGGCCACATGTGGCTGCGGGATGCCTGCCGGTAGAGTGGCCTGAATGGTATCAGGCAGAGTGATTTCCGGAGTGAGGGTTTTACCCATAACCATGTAAGTCGGGTTGGTTGCCGTCAGCCTCTTGTAGTTGACAAGATCTTTGGCTGGTATGAGTCGTGGTGCTAGCGAAGCAGAAGAATTTGAACCGCTCTGAAAATAAGTGTTTCCAGGATTACTCAAAATCACGATGAGCAGACACCAGATCAGGATAAAGCCGGTCACTGTGGCCTGTGCTGGTTGACGGGCAAGTCGGTCATAAACCGCTTTTCCTTCACTTTGAGCGAGCATGATCACAAACAGGAAGGTGACGATAATGGCACCTGCATAAACAATCACGGTTCCAGCAGCGAGAAATCCAGCACCGGCGAGCAGAAAAAGACCGGAGGTGGAAAGCACCACCACGGCGAACCAGAGTGCCGAATGGACAGGATCGCGTGCTGTAATCATCAGGGCAGAGGCGACAACGCTGGCGATTGCGAAGATGTTGAAGAAAACTTTGGAGACGATCGGGGTAGGGGATCCACCCAGCATCATGAGTTGACCGGCAGCGAACAGGATCAGTCCAAGGCCGATTGCAAAGACCAGGCCGGGCTTGGCGAACTGACGCCTGTGAGGCATCATCAGATAAGTACCCACACCGCCTGAGAGACAGGCGATCAGGCATTGGATCAGTTGCAACGGCTGAATTTCAAACACGGCTGGGCGTACCCTTCTGTCTTTTTTTCGATCGAGGAGAGATTCGAGACCGATTGTTCCTGATGGATCAAACGAGTTTTTGACGCTCGATCACCGGGCCTGTTGTCGGAGTGGTATAGAGCTCGTTGGTTCGATCTGTATCCGGAGCGACAATCCCAGACTTCATCGGTTCGGCCTTTTTCGTGAGGTCGTAAACCGAAAGCAGCTTGGTCTTGTCAAAAATCATTTCTTCCCGGCTCAGACCTGTCAAGTCATAGAAGCTGGTCAGTTCAATGGCGTCCACAGGACATGCCTCTTCACACATCCCACAATAAATACAGCGAAGTTCGTCGATCACGAAACTCTGACAGTATTTCTCGCGATCTGTCCACGATTCAGGAGCGGTCGCACCGACGATGTCGATGCAGTGGACAGGGCAAGCTGTCGCACAAAGCATGCAGGCCACGCATTTTACGCGTCCCTGTTCATCTTTGTTCAGGCGGTGAACGCCGCGATAGTTCGCTGACGGTTGGTGTTGAACTTCCGGATATTCCATCGTCAGGGAGCCTGTTCCGACGGCTGCATTGACAATGTGACGTCCCGTTACGACCAACCCACCCAAAATCTGGGGCAGATAGGTTTGTTCGAAAAGTGTCAGCTTGGGCGGTTTCAAACGCTTCAGGCTCGGGTCGTCGCTACGCATCGTCGGGGAAAGCTCCGTGAAAAATCTCTTGACTTATTCGTGATTCGATCTGTCGGGCTGAATCAGCCTCGAACCAGTTGAAGAACTGTGGCCGTAACCACCATGTTGGCAATCGCGAGCGGAATCATCCGCTTCCAGGCCAGTTCCATCAGGCGGTCGTAGCGGAATCTTGGAAGTGTCCAGCGGATCCACATCACGAACACAATCATCAGCAAGACTTTACCAAGCATGGCCGCCACTTTGATCATAGCGAAGATCCAGCCGGTTTGGGCAGAGTCGGTGACAAACGGAATGTCCCAGCCACCGAAGAAGAGGATCACCACGAGATAACTCACTGTGATCACGTGCAGATATTCGCCCAGAAAGAACATGCCGAATTTCATCGACGAATATTCCGTGTGGAAACCACCAACAAGTTCTTGCTCAGACTCAGGCAAGTCGAACGGCAGACGATTCGTCTCCGCAAAGGCACAGATCAGAAAGATGAAGAAACCGAGCGGTTGGACAAGAATGCCCCAGACGTGTTTACTTTGCCACTCAATGATGGAATTCAGGTCGAGCGAACCGACCAGTAGAACCATGCCAAGAATCGACATGCCCATCGGAATTTCGTAGCTGATCAACTGGGCGCTTGAACGAATGCCACCGAGAAACGAGTATTTGTTATTCGAGGCATAGCCAGCCAGAATGATTCCATAGACCGCAAGACTACCAACGGCAAAGATATAAAGGATACCGATGTCGATTCCAGGTGCAATTTGAAACTGGATCGGGCCGTCCATTAGAACAGGGCCGTTAGGGCCGACTGGACCAAACGGAACCACAGCAAAGCCGATCATGGCTGTGACGATTGTCAGAAACGGTGCCAGGATGAAGATCGGCTTGTTGACGTAATTTGGGGTGACGTCCTCTTTAAGGAACATCTTGACGCCGTCAACGATGGGCTGAAGAAGACCCAATGGACCAACCCTGTTAGGACCAACACGATCCTGGGCAAACGCAGCAATTTTACGCTCAACCAGAATCAGGTAGGCAACGGCCCCTTGGGTAATGCCTACCACAAGGCTGATTTTGATCAGGAGTCCGAGAATTTCCAAGAGCATGATTCAGGTTCTTCCGAGCGTCCGTTGGGGTATCTTTTTGATTGACTTGATCGCACTGATCGCTGACTCTGAGTGCCGGCTTCGGCCTGAATGATTAGACCTGTCAAAGGATGTCAGATCTGGGCCAGGTTGGCAAGGGTCCAGTCGTCCTTAAATCCTGCATCGGGAATCGGGGCATCCTTACCGGTCAGATTCACTCCAAATTCAGGTACCGCGCCGTCCTTGGCTTTGGACAATGCTGGAATCTTGGCAGCAGCTTCAGCCAGAATTGATCGTGATTGAATCGGGGCACGGCCATTGCCACTCAGGATCGCAAGAATGTCGAGCAGTGTCCAGACACCTTCCCGTGTCGGAAGTGCTGCTTCAAAGTGCTGAAGGCGATGGTCACGATTGACGTAACTTCCAGCCTTCTCAGCAAATGAGGCTATTGCTGCGACATAGTCCGCTGTGTCTGCCAGTGCATTGATTGTGCTGTCGAACAATATGACCCGTTCCGCTTTACGCAGCAGGGCGGCCTGATCGACTGTAATCCAGTCAGAGTTTGGTGAACCACCAAAAACGATCACAATCGGAGTCGATTCGGCTTGCTTCAAAGCATCATCAAAATTCAGAGGCTCTGAACCTTGAAGCTGATTTAAAACAAGACTCACACCGGCCTTGTTGGGCACTTTTTCGGCTGAGATCGTAAATGGACGAGGCATCAGGAATGAGGTATCGCCTGAGCGGCCGGTCATCTTGTCAGGTGCAAAGGTCTGATCCTGTCCAACGACAGGCACAGGACCCATTGCCAGTGTGGAACGGTTGGTCAGGTGCTTGACCCAAGTGGCGGCTGCGTAAGCCTCTTCAACACTCAGGAATGGCGAGAAGATGGCCAGAACCGCTTGTTTGTCCAAAATCCGGTGTGTCAGATCTTCGTTCAATCGCTTGAAGAATCGATCTGTTGCGACACCATGGTGATCGCCAGCGTCCAGAATAAAATTTCCGGCAAGCAGATCAGGCGCATTGGCTGCCTTGTAACCATACCGGCCTTCATCACAAATCCAGTAATCATTCACGTAAGGATTATGACGGGGCTTATGTCGCCAGACTTTACCAGCGTTTTCCTCAGAGCTGATGTTACAGCCTGTGGAGCAACCGGTACAGACGGTGTCGTGCTTCGAAAGGAACCAAACGCGTTGATTATGGAGGAAGTCTTTGTCTAAAAGAGCACCAACCGGGCAAAGGTCGACCACGTTACCGGCCAAAGGGTTGTCCAAAGGCTGGTCGGGGAAGATTGCAATTTCGCCGTGATCCCCACGTCGCATGATCTGAAGTTCGGCAGTACCAGTGATCTCGCGAGTGAAGCGAACGCATCGGGTACACATGATGCAGCGGTCAGTATTGAGGACGATCAGGTCGGAAACGTCTTTCTTTGGCTTGACGTTCCGCTCTTCGACAAATCTGTGCTCAGCTCGGCCGTGCGAATAGCTGTAATCTTGAAGACCACATTCGCCTGCCTGATCACACACTGGACAGTCCAGAGGGTGGTTGATCAGGAGCAGTTCCATGATGTTCTTGCGGTGTTCGAGGACCTTGCTGCTGTCGGTGACGAGCACAGTTCCATCTCGGACGGGTGTCTGGCAGCCGGGAGTGAGACGCGGGAGCATCTTGATTTCGCCGGTCGCGTCTTGGGTACCGACCTCGATTTCGCACATACGACAGTTGGCCACAACCGATAGGGCTGGGTGCCAGCAGTAGTAAGGAATTTCAATGCCGAAATGTCGTGCAGCCTGAATGGCGTTGAACTTAGCCCCTTCAGGCAGCTCGTAGTTCTGGCCGTCGATGATGATGGTCGCCATCTGGAATTCCGTCGTTTCAGGAGAACAAGGCTTGTTTCGAGATTGTCCGAATCAGTTGCTGAGAGACTTCGCAAGGCCGATACCGGGAACGAACATGGACGTGTTGGTCGGTAACGGCGACTGACCTTTGGAGATCGCATCCTGACCGGCCGTAATCTTGTAGGCAGGATTTTGATTATGCTTGATAAAGTCTTCAAGCTCATCGCGATACTTGGCAAGGGCGTTCTTGATCGGCCAGGCTGCACCGTCTGCCAACCCACAAATTGTTGTGCCTGGAGTGATGCCCATGTTGTTGGCCAGGTGGGACATCAGGTCGAGATCTTCGATCCGGCCACCACCACTACGAATTCGCTTAACAGTTTTATAAAGCCAGCCAGTGCCTTCACGACAAGGTGTACACTGACCACACGATTCGTGAGCAAAAAAGCGAGTGGTGTTATAGAGATAGTCAATGATTCGGGTCTGGTCGTCCATGATGGTCACGGCAGCGGTCCCAAGACCGAGGCAGCCTGTCTTACGGATCTCTTCGAAATCCAGAGGAATGTCGAACTCCTCTTTCTTCAGGATTCCCATACTGATCCCGCCAGGGACAGCCGCCTTCGCCTTGCGACCCTTCCAGACACCACCGGCATGATCTTCAAGCAACTGATTCGTCGTGACGCCCATGGGCAGTTCGACACAGACCTGCTTGTTAACATGTCCAGAGATAGTGTAAAGCTTTGGACCATAGCTTTTAGGTGTCCCCATGGACTTGAACCAGTCGGCTCCACGCTCTACAATGTGCGGTACGCATGCGAGCGTCTCAATGTTGTTCACAACTGTAGGCTTACGGAACGCGCCTTCAATCGCAGGGAACGGAGGCTTGATACGCGGCCATCCACGCTTGCCTTCCAGAGACTCAATCAAGCCGGTCTCTTCACCACAGATGTAAGCACCCGCCCCACGGTGACACCAGATTTCAAGGTCGAAACCTGAGCCGTAGATATTCTTACCCAGGTGACCTGCTGCACGTGCCTCAGCGATTGCCTTCTCAAGGATGTGAATCGCCTTGATATATTCAAATCGCAGGTAAACGTAAGCTGTGTTGGCTTTTGTGGCAAAACAGCCGATCAAGATACCTTCAATGAATTGATGAGGATCTTTTTCGACCAGGTAACGATTGTTGAACGTGGCGGGTTCACTCTCATCGCCATTGATGCACATGAACGTTTCTTTGCGATCCTTCGGGAGAAAGGACCACTTCAGGCCGGTCGGGAAACCGGCACCACCACGTCCACGAAGTTCGGAGGCTTTGACAAGATCCACCACATTGTCGGGCGACATCGTGGTGAGGGCCTTACGCGAAGCTGCATAGCCACCCATGGACTCGTAAGTCATGACAGACAAAATGTCCGGGTTATTCCAGTTTCGGCTGAGTACGGGTTCAAAGGCAGCCACTGTGTCTCTCACTCCATATTTGTCAAAACTGGGCTTTTGATCTCAGGCAATCTTGATCGGTCGTGTGGGGTATCGGTCCAGCTATCGGACCACTCAAAGGGATTCTGGTGGAACAGGGCCTTTTTTCAGCTCTTCAAGCATTTTCTCAACGCCTGCTTCATCAAGTGGGCCATAAGCCCGACCGTCATCAGCAAGGGCAGCGGGTGCGTGATCACAAATTCCCAGACATTCTGCAAATTCGACAGTCAGCTTGCCATCAGAAGTCGTCTGACCGGCTTCAATGTCAAGCTTTTTGCAGGCATGTTCAAGCAACTCGTCGCCACCACGAAGCATACAGGAAATCGACCGGCAAACCCAGACGCGAACGTCGCCGAGAGGTGCCTGTGGGAAGAACCCATAGAAACTCATCGTGTCAGCCACCTCGGCAGGTGCGATCTCGAGAATTTCGGCAATCTCTTTCATCGCCTGATAAGGCACACATCGAAAGTGCGAGTGCACGATGTGCAAAGCCGGCAAGGTCACGGCCTGCTTGCTTGGGTATCGGGGAATGTAGGCCTCGATTTTTTGCCTGACAGATTCAGGCAACATTCGCGGGCTGTCAAGTGTTGTGCTGGTCGTGGACATGATTCTCAAGATTCCCGTTTTCTCAACGATCCAATTCGGCGGCGATGATATTGAGTGACCCAAGAACCGCAACGATATCAGAGATCATGTGGTTTTTGATCATGTGAGGGAAAAGCTGGAAGTGGACGAACGCCGGTGGACGTGTGCGAGTCCGCCAAGCCACTTGAGTCCCATCACAAATCAGGTAATAGCCGAGTTCACCACTCGGACCTTCCACAGCCGCATAGACTTCTTTTTTAGGAGTCTGGAAACCGCGGTTCGGCATGACCAGTTCAAAGTGCTGGATCAAACCTTCCATGCTCCCGTAAGTTGTACCCTTATCAGGCATTGGGAACTTATCAGCGATCGGGACATTGACCGGCCCTGATGGGAGTTTATCCAAAGCCTGACGCAAAATCCGGGCCGACTGAACCATCTCTTCCATACGTACATGGAAACGGGCGTAACAATCGCCCTCTGTGGCATATGGAACGTCAAACTCGAAGTCGGAATAAGACAGGTAAGGCTCATCCTTGCGGAGGTCGTAGGTCACTCCGCTGGCACGGGCGATTGGGCCTGAGGCACAATAAGCCATTGCATCTGCTTTGGAGAGGACACCCACACCACGCATCCGCTCGATAAAAATCTTGTTCCGGAACAGGAGCTTTTCCATGTCCGTCAAAATTTTCGGTAGAGTAACAAGGAATTTTTCAATCCGATCTGTTACGCGTTCCGTGAAGTCGAACATCACCCCACCAGTCCGCGTGTAACCAGGGTGGAATCGATAACCTGACATCTCTTCATAGATGTCATAAATCATCTCACGCAGGTTGAACGCAAACAGAAACGCCGTAAATGCACCAAGGTCAAGGGCTGCTGCACCTGTACAGAGAAGGTGATCTGAAATACGGGCGAGTTCGCCAATCATGACGCGGATGTATTTGCAACGCGGCGTGATTTCAATTTCAAGGAGCTTTTCGACCGCATTATGCCAGGCCACCTCATTCATCGGCGGGCTGATATAGTTTTTGCGGTCAACTACAGTCACATATTGATTCAGATTCAGATGTTCCCCAAGCTTCTCAAAACCGGAATGGAGATATCCGATATCGGGGATGGCATTGAGAATGGTTTCGCCTTCAAGTTCGAGCACAAGCCGCAGCGTCGTATGCGTAGCAGGGTGCTGCGGACCGAAGTTGAGCGTCCAGTGGTAGTCTCGATTTTCGGCCTGAATGTCGGGCTCGTCGAGCAGGTTGACCGGCATGATGACGTTGTATCCTGCAAAACCTGGGCAATGTGACCTGGGACAGATGGAAGCACTGAGAACTGCAGAAGATTATGAATCTTCGCGGGTGACTCTCTCAAAGTTGTGGCGTTCGCCGCGTCCACGCAGCGGGTAGTCTTTCCGGAGCGGGAACGACTGAAACTCTTCTGGCATCAGGATCCGCCTGAGATCAGGGTGGCCATGAAACACGATACCGTACATGTCAAAAACTTCCCGCTCCATCCATCCTGCACCGAGCCAGACAGGCACCAGTGTTGGGAGTGTTGGATCCGGATCGCTGACACCTGACTTCAGGATCAATCGCTCAGCTGTATCGTAGTTCAAAAGCACATAGTGGACTTCAAACCGGTGACTTGCTGGAGATCTGCCTGGATAGCCCAGATAATCTGCCCCACCAAGCTCAGTCAGATGAAACCCAAACTCGTCTCGCAGAATCGTCGCCAGTTCCACGAGCTTACTGCCAGGAACATAAAGACGAAGGTTGTCGAGATGCGATGAGACACTGAAAACACCTTCACCACATCGTTTCCGTATGCGGGCCAGAGTGGCATCAGGTAATGGTTTGGATGTTTGTGTGGTCGTCATGAATGCGTGTCTGTTACGTGTCTCGAAGTGTGTATCGACCTGACTTAGCGTGTTTCCGTACGGCCTACAAGCGATTCTCCGCCTGGAAGACGGTAGCCGAAACGTGATTCGTCAGCACGTTCTGTCGCAACGCCAGGCAACCCTGCACGTGTACGAATCTGAATGAGTTGCTCTTCCATCTGGCGGAGTTCAGGCAAACCCTGATTCCCAAGGGCACTACCACCCTTTTGAACCTTGGACTGCATGTCCATCACCGCTCTTAAGATCGACTCAGGACGCGGTGGACATCCTGGGATGTAAACGTCAATCGGGATGAATCGATCCACGCCCTGAACAACAGCGTATGTATCAAAGATCCCACCAGTGGAAGCACAGGCACCCATGCTGATGGCATATTTTGGTTCAGGCATCTGCAGCCAGATTCGCTGCAAAACCGGCATCATTTTCATGACAACCCGACCAGCGACAATCATCAAGTCACATTGGCGTGGGCTAAACCGCATGACTTCAGCACCAAACCGAGCGATATCGAATCGGCTTGATCCGACAGCCATCAGCTCAATTCCACAACATGCTGTGGCGAATGGCATAGGCCAGAGACTGTTCTTGCGGCACCAGTTCACAACGGCGTCAAGCGATGTGACAATCGTTCCTTCAGGTGCAAAAACGCCACTGCTTGACTTGCCTGACTTACCAGGAAGTTCGAAGCCTTTGGGTGTTACCGCCATTGAAAAACCCCTTTTCGCCAGGCATAAGCGTATGCGGACACCAGAACGACCACGAACACGAGTATTTCAGCAAACACCAGTCCACGAAAGGCTGGAGGGAGACCTACAGAGGCATAACCGGCTGTGGCAGCGGCAGCTTCGGAACCGATTCGCCATTGCGTCACGGCCCATGGATACAGGTAGAGCAATTCTACGTCAAACAGCAGGAATGCAATGGCCAGAAGATAATAGCGAACGTCGAACCGTTGGCGGGCGTCACCGATTGGGTCCATACCCGACTCATATGGCATCAGTTTCACGGCCGTGTTTTTACGGGGGCCGATAAACTGGCTGAGAACGATAATCGCCGTGCCTGTGATGATGGCCACAGTCAGGAAGATCAGAAGTGGGTCGACTGTTGTCAGCATATCTCGTTCCGTGTCTGCCGGGCTTGTGAACGGATTCACAATCCCAGTCCCAAGAAAAACGAATCCCTTGTCGGGATTCGCATCGACGTAGCACTAGTTTACTAAACTCTACTTTGAAAACAAGGGTGGTGAGTCAAGAATGGTCAAGTTCTTGTGCATCAACCCCATCAAGGCCGTAAGCCAGGCAAGCTGGGCAATCCAAGTCCGGCTGATGAAGGCTTTGTTGAGGAGTTCGCCTTCTTCTGTTCCTCACGGCTCTTCAAAGACCCATAACCTCTAGAAGGGCTTGAAGGTCGCATTTCTTCGGAGAGCCGACCACTGCGATCCGTCAAAGAATCCGATCGGTCTGAATCGACGTCATCATCCTCGTCTCTTGATCCACCCAGAAGCCCTCTGCCTGAACCGGAAGGACGGCGTGATGCAGGTGAACCTGATGATCCACTCCGACTTGTCGAACTGCCCGAACGACTCTTGGTTGTGGGAGAACTGGTCTTGCGCTTGTCGGCTGCGGATGTCCTCGAATTCGGCTTCATGTCTTCCTGCATGGTGTCGGCGTTTTCGCCCCGGGCATAAGCCCGCATCATGTCGGCCTTTTTCTTTGGATCTTTCTCACGCAATGCCTTGAAATAAACCGTCTCGCGTGACGTTTTACGTTGATTGTAAAGTTTGTCCACGTCTTGATTTGGTTTGTAAAGACGATTGAACTGCTCGTCGTATTTGCGATAGGCGTTATAGTAACGATCCGTATCACGCGACCGCCCTGACTCAGTCTCACGACCGCCAATCAGACGGTCCATCTCGCTCTCATAAGTGCTGTTCTGAGAACGGTTCGTCGGCATCGCATTAAACGGATTCGATCCGCCTGGACGTGCATACTCGCGAAACTGGCTATTATAAGGCTCATACGGGTTATACGTACTCTGGGCGGACAACGGATTAATGCCAAAGACGATCGACACCAATCCAAAGATCATGATCTGGACTGGAGCACTTGAATTGACCGTGAATCGGCTGAGAAACGTCTGGAGCATCATTGGAAATCTCTCCCCGCCGCCTCTGCAATGGGATACGGCCTTTTTGGAAATCGAAAACCCTGACACGGCAAAAGGGTTCTCAAAAAGGGTCCGCTCTTTACATTCTATGATCGGTAGGTTGTCAAGTCCAACATCATGTGTTCTAAAACCACCAGGTAACGATTTCTCCGAATTTAACGAGCTTGACTGATCACTCCACATTCTCTCTGAGCCAACAAAATGGCCTGACCGGCAAATGATGCAACACTCAGGCCTGAATCTGGACACGGTCTCGAAACTCACCACATACTCAACGACTGGCCATGTCAATCATCGATCTTATGAAAGAACTTCTCTTTCGGCATCGTCTTGTGACAGACTTTACAGTCTCGGATCACTCCAGCAAAGCCTTGCAAGAGGTTGGCTTGTTCATTATCAGGTTCAGTCACAGTCGGTGTGATGGCGTGTGGTGAACTATGACAGGCTGCACAAGCGACTCCGCCGTGACCTTTGGCGTTACGGTAAAGCACTCCGGGAGGCTCGAAATCAAAATTCGGCTTCCGGCTCTTATGGCACGATCCGCACTGAGGTTCGTCCACCCAGGGACGGCGGGCAGGGTTACCGACCGCGAATTCATCGCCATGGCAATTCACGCACGACATACCTCTGGCGGAGTGAATGTCACGCTGACACTGCGTCTTGTTTCCTGGATGACAGGAATAGCAGGTGTTCTCTCCAGCAGCTTTGACATTGGCCATCCGTGGAGCATGGGCCCTGTGCATGGCGAGCGACATGTTGGGGATGTTGGGTTTGCCAGGTGCCCCCAAAGCGGGATCAGCATGGCAACCTGCACACAATACAGGCTTGCTATTCATCAGATTTGTATTGTGCAGACGATCGTGGTCGGAAAGGATGTCGGATTCCACGGTCATCCCAGGCCTGGTATGACACGTGTTACATGCCATTTCTGTGGAAACGGGCATCACTGCTTTGGTCCAGGCCAGTACGGCCTTCGTTTTTTTGTCGCGTACTTCAATCCTTGAAACCGGAAATGGATTGATCACTGGGGCGGCACCAAGGACTGGGTCCATTTGATCCGTCATCGGGATCCCGGTCGCTTCCCATCGACCGTCATTCCTCATCGGAATCATCGTGCCGGAAAGCCCGTTGCCTGTCAGACCGATGTTGGGTGCGGGGTTGACTCCAAACAACTTCAAGGCATAGACCCAGAAGTCGGTTTTGGTGGACGAAATCGTATTACCGGGAACGGAATAGTTCACGGTGATCGACGAGTTACTGGTCACAATCTCAGGCTCAGAACCACGTTTGATCACCGTTGCATGCATGGTATTGAAGGGCGGAAGCAGGCAGAACTCACCGAACATGGGATTCATGCAGTGCATCCCAAGGTCGTTATAGGCCAGCACAGCATACTTAGGGCCAAGTGCAGAAGGAGGGCTGACTGGCGGCTTTGGAGGCTTGGGAGCAGGTAGTCTGGAATTGCGACTCTGCGACAGTTCGACTCGTTTTGGAGGCTTTGACTGGCCTCCAAAACCATTGGCATCCAAAATCGGCCGAAGCGTGGCCATACATGCGACTAACAGGGTCAACCCTATGGCAGAAAACCATTTACGATTCATTAGCGAGCCTCTTGCAATCGATATCGAGACAAGCCCATGACTGCGATCCGGTTCGCAAATCCATGGAACTGAAGCCAGATGCGATATCTGGATACAGTTGTCTAGTTAAGGTGATTATTAGGGCCTCGTCCGCCAAAAATCAATAACATTGGCTCAAGCCAGCCAAGTTGATGGTGATAAAAAACCACGTAGCATGGGGCCAGCGGATGTCCCCTGACATGGCGGATTTTAATTATTTAGGATCAGGCCGAGAATAACTTGAGGTTTTTAAAACCAATTAACCGGGGCTAGCGCCCAGACCGGCTAGGTAAGAGCCGATAGCCATCGGTTTCTTGGTTTGAGTCTAGCCGCCGGGCGCTAGCCCCCGGTTCGCAGAAGATTAATAACCGGGATGTATGAGTCTAGCCGCCGGGCGCTAGCCCTCGTTGTATATCACATCTTTTGGGTGATTTTCTGGGATTAATGTATAACAGCTTGATTACAGAGGCTTTAAGCACCAACGGTGCGGTTCATACCAGCCTAGGCCAACGGCCTAGGACGTGCGGACGAACAAAGAAGAATCCCTTCTGTCTCCGCTCGCGGACCAAAGGTCCGCGAGCGGAGACAGGAGGGA
>CAMCFM010000025.1 GCA_945874095.1 Candidatus Kuenenia stuttgartensis | reverse complement strand
GATCACACCACAGGCTGACCTCGATCTGTTTTGCTCACGCAAATTCAACCAGAAGGTCAGTCGTGATGTCTAAATCCGCCTCAGTCAGTCAATCAATGATCCAGAGCCGCACTTTTCGGATACGAGCCCAGCACATCCAGCCTCTCGGATTTCAACTTCATGGCAGCGATGGCTTCCGCCACAGTCGGCTCAGCGATGTGGCCTTCAATGTCGAGGAAGAAGAGGTAGGAGGGGTTGGTTGAATCGGAGGATGGTCGCTCGGCGACTGGGAACGACTCGATCCATGTCATGTTGCGGCCGGCGGCCAGCAGTGGGGCGGTCACGGCGTCGTGCAGGGCTCCGCTCTGGTTTGGTAAACGCACCATGAGCGTGGTTTTGTCGTTGCCGGTGGCTTTGTCACAGGAGTTTGCCAGAACCGCAAACCGGGTGACGTTGTGTGGATGATCCTCAATATCCGATGCCAGTATGTCCAGCCGATATGCGTCGGCAGCTGGCCTACCAGCGATTGCGGCAGCGCCTGGCTCGGCCTGGGCACGTTCCGCAGCGGCGGCTGTGGATGTGGTTTCAATCAGTTCCGCATGAGGCAAATTCTTGGCCAGCCAGTGCCGACATTGAGATAAGGCTTGGACGCGCGAGTAGATGCGCCGGACTTGTCCACGCTCGCAACGGCCCAGTAGGCAGTGCCTGACCCTGAGCCTGACTTCGGCTCGGATCCGTACATTGGGCAGACGTACAAACATGTCAAGCGTATCAGCGATGCGTCCGTCAGTAGAGTTTTCGAGAGGAACAATACCGAAGTGGCAGCGACCGAAATGGACCTCTTCAAACACGGCTGCGATCGAACCAACAGAGACGTGTTCCACGGAATTGCCAAATTTGGCAATAGCGGCCATATGGCTGTAACTGTGCTTAGGGCCAAGACTTGCCACGCGAATGGCTTGTTGGGTGGCGCGTGAGCCGCTCATCAGTTCGCGAAAAATCAGTCTCAGGCTTTCGTCTGGTAAAGGACCTTTACTGAGGGCAGCAACTCTGGCCAGGACTTCCTCTTCGCGGGCTGGTGACCAGACTTCCAAGCTGTTGGCAGCCTTGACCTGTCCGATCCTCACAGCCACGCCGGCTCGCTCGTTAAGCATGCTGACGACTTTGTTCAGGTCGTTGACCAGCCCTTCATCCAAAGCGTCAATCCGCTTGCGTAGTTCGCCAAGTTGTTCGGCTGGAATGGGAGCATTGCGATAGGCGTCGTCGGTCATGATTTGTCGTCGGGTTCTTGGCGTTACGTAGATGGCAAGAGATGCGGATATGATACTAGCGCAACGAATTTCAAGCGAAATGTCAAGAGACTAAGCCGTGATTCTGGTGATTAATCTCAATTTTCAAGACGATCAGTTCACTTTGGTCATCCAAAGTTCAGGTTCCATAGACAACCCGTTTCTCTCTGGCGCAATTTTGGCAGTCGCCCAAAACGGGCCCGCCCTGAAGTTGTGCCAAATTGGCAGTCAAGCCGTATCTGGAATGTTGTGTTAGTGTTCTTGGATATTTTAAGTGTTTATAAAATAAAGAGATATGAGTTAATTGGCTGCTTTGGCACGGGGCTTGCATTCTATTGCCAGTCAACGTGCAAATTCGGTTCTGGGCTGGTGGCATGTGCTGACGGATTCCAGAGCGAGTTGGTTTGAATGGGTGGTTCGACGAGAAACGTAACGCAAAAAGGGGGCGGTAACATGGCAGAAGGCGAAAAGATTATCGGTATCGACCTTGGAACAACAAACTCTGTTGTTTCCGTGATGGAAGGCGGCGAGCCAAAGGTGATCGCGAATCAGGAGGGTGCTTATCTGACCCCTTCCGTGGTTGCATTCACTGCCAAGGGCGACAATCTGGTGGGTGAGCCCGCCAAGCGTCAGGCCGTGACCAATCCTCGAGGCACGATTTATTCGATCAAACGCTTCATGGGTCGCCGAGTGGATGAAGTCGGTGACGAGCAGCGGATGATTCCTTACCAAATCGTGGGTGGACCATCTGACACGGTTAAAGTGGACATCAACGGCAAGCAGTACAGCGCTCCTGAAATTTCGGCGATGATTCTGCGCAAGCTGAAGGAAGCGGCTGAAAGCTATCTTGGCCATAAGGTCAAGAAGGCTGTTATCACTGTTCCTGCTTACTTCAATGACGCCCAGCGTCAGGCCACGAAGGATGCAGGCCAGATTGCTGGCTTGGAAGTGGCCCGGATCATCAACGAGCCAACCGCTGCTGCGTTGGCTTATGGTCTGGACAAAAAGAAGAACGAAAAGATCGCCGTGTTTGACCTTGGTGGTGGAACGTTCGACATTTCGATTCTGGACGTGGCTGACGGTGTCTTCGAAGTTCTTTCCACCAATGGTGATACGCACCTTGGCGGCGACGACTGGGATGAAGCCCTGATCAACCACATCGCGGACGAATTCAAGAAGAACGAAAACATCGACCTCCGCAAGGATCAGATGGCTCTCCAACGCTTGAAAGAAGCCGCCGAAAAGGCCAAGAAAGAGCTCTCATTCCAAGCTCAGGCTGAAGTCAACCTGCCGTTCATCACAGCCGATGCCAGCGGGCCAAAGCACTTGATGATGAGCATCAGCCGGAGCCAGTTCGAGCGTATGACCGACAAGTTGGTCGAGCGCTGTAAACTGCCTGTGCTGAAGGCTATGGAAGATTCCAAGCTGAAGCCTGGCCAGATTGATGAAGTGGTGCTGGTGGGTGGTTCCACCCGTATGCCACGGATTCAGGACATGGTCAAAGAGATCTTCGGCCGCGAGCCTCACAAGGGTGTGAACCCTGACGAAGTGGTGGCTGTGGGTGCTGCGATCCAAGGTGCTGTTCTGACCGGCGAAGTCAAGGATCTGCTTCTGCTGGACGTGACCCCGCTCTCGCTGGGCCTTGAAACCAAGGGTGGTGTGATGACCGTTTTGGTTCCTCGCAATACCACGATCCCGACCGAGAAGAAGGAAACCTTTACTACGGCTGAAGATAACCAGACAGCCGTGACGATCAAGGTGTTTCAGGGCGAGCGTCCGATGGCCGGCGACAACCGGATGCTGGGCGAGTTCAACCTGGAAGGTATCCCCCCGGCCCGCATGGGTGTGCCGCAGGTGGAAGTGGCCTTTAATCTGGACGCCAACGGGATTCTGTCGGTGAAGGCCCGTGATAAGGCATCGGGTAAAGAGCAAACCATTCGGATCGAGGCTTCAGGCGGACTGTCGAAGGACGAAATCGACAAGATGCAGCGGGATGCCGAGTCGCACGCTGCTGAAGACAAGCGCAAGCGTGACCTGGCTGAGGCCAAGAACACGGCGGATCAGCGAGTCTATCAAGTCGAAAAAACGCTTGAGGATAATAAGGATAAGCTGACAGAAGCGGACACGACTGCGATCAAGTCGATGATCGAGAATGTCAACAAGGCGAAGGAAGGTTCAGATCTGGCCGCGATTCAAACCGCGACTGACGAACTGACCAAGGCTGTTCAGGCCATGTCTGAGAAGCTTTATGCAGCCGCTCCTGAAGGTGCCCCTGGTGCTGAAGCCGGCCCGGCTGATGCCGCAGCAGGTGCTGAGGGTGGCTCAAAGTCTGACGACGTCATTGATGTCGAGTTTGAGCAGAAGTAATCACGATACCTGAAATGAATTCAGGGCTGGTGAAGATTACAAAAAGGGGGAGGCGATACCTCGCTTCCCCTTTTTCATTCACCGAAAATTTAATAAAAAATGCGACATGCAAATGCCATCGCCAACTCCAAAATTCAATCAATACATGCGTCAGGCCTGGCCTGTGCTGTGGGAAGCGATTGGGCAGGGCAGAACGGTAAGCTACACGGAATTGGCTGGTCGGGCCGGTAGGCCATTGCATCACCGACATATTCATCGACAATTGTTGAGGGAGATGTCGCTCAGGTGTCGCAGGGCAGGGCTGCCTGATTTGGCTGCTTTGGTCGTTCGCAAAGACAGTGGCAGGCCTGGAAGTGGCTGGTATGACCTGAATCCTGGCGGTAAACGATTGCCAGACGATCCTCAGGAATCATGGGTTGAGGCTTTGACAATCTGCCTGAATTATGAGTGGCAGATTCTTGATATCGATCGATTGACAACCGATTGATTTGGCAAGTGTGGATCATCTATTGCATTTTTTCGATTTCACCATGAACTAAATGCAATTCAAAAACGTAGAATTCAATAAGAAAAGGGGGAGATGAATTATGGCATTTCGATTCGAACAGCTCACTCACAAATCGCAAGAGGCCGTTCAGCGCACGCAAGAACTGGCCAAAGAGTCAGGCAATCAGCGTCTGGAGCCGATGCACCTGCTGGCGGCATTGCTGGATCATACGCCTTCAATCACCCGATCCATTCTGGAAAAGCTGGGTGTGAATGCAAACCAGATTCAGAAGGCAGCCGAGGAAGGGATCAAGGCATTGCCGAAGGTCTCAGGTGCCGAGCAGACACTAGGGCCGGAACTTTCCAAGGTACTGGATATGGCCTCGGATGAGGCCAAGAAGATGGGCGACGATTTTGTCTCCATCGAGCACCTTTTGCTTGGTCTGGTAAAAGTTCCAGGAAAAGTGCAAGCCTTGCTGACGGCTTTAGGGGTCAACGAACAAGCGATTCTGAACGCTTTGAAAGATGTGCGTGGCAGCCAGCGAGTGACGGATCAGAGTCCTGAAGGAAAATATCAGGCTCTTGAAAAATATGCTCGCGACCTTGTCGAACTGGCACGCAAGGGCAAGATTGATCCTGTGATTGGTCGCGATAGCGAAATTCGCCGGGTGGTGCAGGTCCTGTCGCGCCGAACAAAGAATAATCCCGTGCTGATTGGCGAGCCTGGTGTGGGTAAAACTGCCATTGCAGAAGGCTTGGCCCAGCGAATAGTCTCAGGCGACGTTCCTGAATCACTCAAGGATCGTAAGCTGATGGCTCTGGATATGGGCGCTCTGGTGGCAGGCGCGAAATATCGGGGTGAATTTGAAGAGCGGCTCAAGGCTGTTCTAAAGGAAGTGACTGACTCTGGTGGACGGATCATTCTGTTTATTGACGAATTGCATCTTGTGGTCGGGGCCGGCAAAAGCGATGGGGCCATGGACGCCGCAAACCTTTTAAAGCCTGCTCTGGCACGTGGCGAACTTCGTTGCGTGGGTGCGACGACCCTCGATGAGTATCGCGAATATATAGAAAAAGATCCTGCCCTGGAACGCCGATTCCAGCCGGTGATGGTCAACGAACCGACCATTGAGGACACGATTGCCATTCTGCGTGGGATCAAGGAAAAATACGAAGTTCACCACAAGGTGACCATTCGCGATTCGGCTCTGGTGGCTGCTGCCAAGCTCTCAAGTCGTTATATCACCGACCGTCAACTGCCCGACAAGGCGATTGATCTGGTGGATGAAGCGGCCAGCCGTTTGAGCATGGAATTGCAATCGGTGCCGACTGAAATTGATGTGATTCAGAGACGGCTGTTGCAATTGCAACTCGCCCAGCGCATGCTTCAGAACGAGACTGAGGAACACGCTCAGGATCGGCTCGCGGAAATTGATTCCGAAATTGCCAAGCTTGAAAAAGAGCTTCAGGATTTGCGCACTCAATGGGAATTCGAAAAATCCGACCTTGGCGATGTGCAGAAGATGCGCGAGCAATATGACAAGGTAAAAATTGAGTATGCTCGGCAATACGAGGAAATCAACCTCTTAATGCAACGTGGCGAACGGCCCGACGAGAACGTGTTTCGCAAGTTGGCAGAGATTGAGTCTCGCAAGAAAGCCCTGGAGGATCAAATCACGGCTGCCGAAGCGGTGGCTCATGCTGGTGGTGCGCCTGAAGCCAAGGGGAAGGAGGGGCGTGTGCTTTTGAAAAAAGAAGTGGACGCTGAGGAGATCGCCGAAGTGGTCAGCCAGTGGACAGGCATTCCTGTCAATAAAATGTTGACAACGGAACGCGAAAAACTCCTGCACCTGGAAAATCAGATCCACCTGCGGATGGTCAATCAGAATGATGCCGTCAGGGCCGTGGCCGATGCGGTTCGTCGCAGCCGGGCAGGATTGCAGGATCCGAACAAGCCGATCGGTTCATTCCTTTTTCTGGGCCCAACCGGTGTGGGTAAAACCGAGCTGGCCAAGGCTTTGGCCGAGTTCCTGTTCGATGACGAAAACGCCATGGTGCGAATTGATATGTCCGAATACGGCGAACGGCACAACGTGAGCCGCCTGATCGGCGCCCCTCCCGGCTATGTCGGATATGAGGAAGGTGGACGACTGACGGAAGCCGTTCGGCGCAAGCCTTATTCGGTCATCCTTTTGGATGAAATGGAGAAGGCCCACCGCGATGTTTATAACGTGCTTTTACAAGTGCTAGACGACGGACGTCTGACAGACGGTCAGGGTCGTACGGTAGACTTCAAGAATTCGGTGATCATTATGACATCGAATATTGGCAGTCAGATGATCAGCGAATTGGCCGAGCAGGGCGACGATGTGGCCATGCAGAAGGCGATGGAGGAGATTCTACGGAAGAACTTCCTGCCGGAATTCCTGAACCGGATCGATGAAAAGATCATTTTCCATCCTTTGGGCTACTACGAACTACGCAAGATTGTGGACATACAGCTCAAGCGTATGGTGGCCCAGATGACGGAAGCCGGCCTGGTTTTGGAAATGACGGACAAGGCCAAGGAGCAACTTGCAGAGGAGGGTTACGACCCAGCCTATGGGGCTCGTCCGCTGAAGCGCGTGTTGCAACAGCGCGTGGCGAACCCGATGGCCTCGGCCATTCTGGGCGGCAAGTTCCCGCAAGGGGCGACGATCGTGATCGACTGGAACTTGGAAACGAGTCAGTTTACATTCACGCCGAAGGTTTAATACCTTAGATGAAAACAAGGCGGGCCGTACGATAAATGATTCGTACGGTCCGCCTTTTTTTTGTGGTTTCGAAATTTGTGAGCGTTTAAAACACGATTCGAATTACAAAAAATGATTTAAATCGAAATCAGAAATCTGAGTCGAGTACGATTCGATAGCGGGCCTTGCCAGATTCGAGCATCTCGAAAGCTTTGTTGATTTGACTCATGGGAAAGTGTTCGGTCTGTGGCGAAATATTGTGTCTGGCGGCAAATTCGAGCATGGTTTCCATTGCAACAGGTGAACCAGTCGGTGAACCGGAAAGACTGCTCTGGCCAAGAATGAAAGGCATAACAGTCAGTGGAATTGGCTCCAGCACAGCCCCAACAAAGTGTATGCGACCTTTAGGGGCGAGTGAAGCGATGAGTGAGTCCCAATCGAGTGGCACGTTCACGGTGATGATCAGGAGGTCAAAATGACCGCTCAATTTCTTGATTGCATCGGAATCCAGGGTTGAGACGACCTTGTGAGCACCGAATTTGCGAGCTTCGTCAAATTTGGACTCATTGGAAGTGAAAGCCGTGACTTCGCATCCAAACGCCGCAGCGAATTTCACCCCTAAATGTCCAAGTCCGCCGATCCCAACAACGCCAACACGGCTTGTCGGTTTTGCAAACATGGCTAGTGGGTTAAAGACCGTAATTCCTCCGCAGAGCAAAGGTCCAGCATCGGTAAAGTCAATTTGATCAGGCAAAGGAATGGACCAGGCCCAGTGTGCTCGGACATGGCTCGCAAACCCGCCACTGTGTCCAACAATTGTAGGCTGAGCCTGCTTGCAGAGGTGCTGGTCACCAGATTTGCAACATCGGCAGTGCATGCAGCTATTTGCATTCCAGCCGACACCGACCCGCTGACCTACATTGATTCCCTTGGTTGACGGTCCCACTTCTACGACAGTCCCAACAACTTCGTGACCCAAGATTGCCGGGAACTGGGAAACGCCCCAATCGTTGTTCCATACGGAAAGGTCTGAATGGCATAAACCGCAATGTTCGACCCGCACATGTACTTCTTCAGCACCTAGTGGTCCCAGGTCGATATCTTGGAGGATCATTTTTTGTTTGGCAGATTTAGCGACCCACGCATTGATCAATGGCATTGTCTTACTCCAAAACGAAGTTTCATGAACCGGTGATGCTCTTGAATAAGAATTCACCCTGATTTGCCCAAGATTCAATCCTGTCAACTTTGACTCTAACGTGGCCAGACTCATTCAACCAGACATAATTTCCTGTAAATGTAAAGTTTCTCCTGAAATGGCGCTTTATTACAGTGCGAGTCACTTCATTAGCGACTGATCAGTTTACAGATTTCTCAGCCACCTTGATGGCAACCTTCAATTTCAATGTCGTTCGAAATGCAACTCTTTCCTGAGCATCCCAGCCGGTCACTTCCCAAGTCTGATCTCCAGCCGTTTGGGTTCCTTCAGGTGTCACCAGAAAGTGGATCGGGTTTGAACTTTGAGCAGGAATTGACATCCGTTTTGGGTCGATCTGAAGACCTGACCGGTTGATCTCATAACGTACCAGTTCAATCGCAGTTTTCTCATCCGGGTTTTTGATGGCCAAAAGGGCTTCGATTGATCCGCCCGCTGGCAAAGTTCCCAGATCAAGCTCGCGAGTGATCAGCAGAAGTCCCTCTGGCTTAACACGTTGTGAACTACCAGATGACTTGGCTATGGGGTCTGTCTGGCCGGTGCAACCGATGATTTGCATAAGTCCAACCAAGAGCCCAAAAAAAACGGTGGTTTTGGTATAGATAGACCGGTTCTTTTGTGTGTAACGAAAGCGTGGCTTGAGTGTTCTGAGAAACATGAGAAAAGCTCATTGAATGGGTGAATTGCGTTGACTGGACGGGTTCGTTTTTTGCAGAATAGGTCTATGGATGAATCATACGGCTGAAGATCAGAACCGAATTGTGTATGGATTCATCTTGAGATTTACAACCTGGAGATTTTGGAATCATGATCAGCAACTTCCGTCAAGCCAACAAGCTATTTTCAGCTGCCGTGGCCATGATGGGTTTGGCCAGTGGCGTGGCTGAAGCCTGTCATTGTGGCAAGACCCCTTGTGCCAATCCACAGCCTGCCATGGTCGCTCAGCAGGTTACATCCTATCAGACGGTCATGCAGACTGTTTATGAGCAACAGCCTCGTACTGTCACTCAGACGCGTTATCGCATGGAAACCACTCAGGAACAAGTGCCTGTCACTCGTACTGTGTTTGATTCTGTCATGACCACCAAAATGGTCAAGCAGCCTTACACCGTTTGCGAACAAGTTCCAGCCACCATCTACAAGCCGGTCTGTGAAACCCAGATGGTCAACAAGGTTGTGACACGTTATGTGCCTCAGCAAGTGACCGAACAAGTTCCAGTGACACGCTATCAAAAAGTTGTAGAAACTCAAGGCAGCTATGTGAACCGTCAGGTTCCAGTCGTGCAAAACGTGGTCCAGTGCGGCCATCACGGCGGCTGTGGCTGCGGCAAGGCCAAGGTCAAGTCAGTGGTGACTGGCTATCAGTGCGAACAGGTTTATGTGGAAAAGCCCGTCTGCAAGACTGTCGCCACGACAGAATACAATACGGTTTGCCGCACCAAGATGGTTCCTGTTCAAGAAACCGTTGCTTGCCAGCAAGTGGTTCGCAAGATGGTTCCCCAGCAGGTTATGCGAAACGTGACCCGCGTGGCTTATCGCGAAGTGCCAGTTCAGGTTTGCGAAAAGCGACCTCGTCAGGTTCAGGAAACCGTCACCCGTTGTGTGACCCGCCAAGTGCCTGAACAAGTGCAGGTGACTGTCATGGAATGTGTTGCCAAACAAGTGCAGCACCAAGTTCCAGTGACCACATGCGTCATGGTTCCTGCCGTTGCCGCTGTGGCTCCAGCAGCTCAGGTTGCTCCAGCACCTTCAGCTCAGGCTTCCGGCCAGAAGTGATTCTGGTGGTTTGGAAATGAAAAATCGAAAAGCCCGCGATATGGTGTCGCGGGCTTTTTTGCGTTTATGAAATTAGATCAAAGCGGCCCGCATGCAGGCTACCAGGCTGGCATCGGTGCGGCGATGGATGGTTTCGGGAGGCATTTCCGGTAGGCCAAACCGGATTTCCGGGCGTAACCTTGGAGACCTGTCCTGAGCCGTGGCCCGGCACGAGGTATGGATTTGCGAAAGCCCTGTCTGCTCAACCACTTCCTGAACATTTTCCAGACGAATTCCGCCACCACCGAGGATCTCAATACGACCGTTTGAGAGCTGAATCAATTCGCGGATTGTCGCAACTCCTTCGGTAATTGAGGGTTTCAGGCCGCTGGTCAGGATGCGGCTAACTTTATGATCGATTAGAACTTCAAGCGATTCGGTGGCGTTTTCGACAAAATCAAAAGCTCTGTGGAACACGGTTTCAATGCCGCTGGGGATACCGCTGAGAAATGCTTTCAATCGCTCAGTATCAACATGGCCGTCGCGATCGAGAAAACCAAAGACCAGGCCGCTGGCACCGTGCTCGATCAAAAAGTCGCGGTCTTTGAGCATCACGGAAAAATCGTGGTCGTTGTAATGGCATCCACCAGATCGGGGTCTGACCATGGCCATGATTGGCAAAGGCGATTCCGCCCGAATGGCTTGAAGAACGCCCGCGCCCGGGGTCAGTCCGCCGACTTCAAGAGCCGCACAAAGTTCGAGCCGATCTGCCCCTCCGCGAGTGGCAGCCAAGGCATCGTTGAGCGTTTCAACAGCCACTTCCAAGAGGATTTTACTAGGCGATTGCATTCGATTTTCCACGGTTCATGAAGTGATGATCTTGAGACAAATTACTGGCAAGATTCAATCGTGTGAAACTGGCAAAACCTGAGCACCATTGAGCTTAGAGGAAGGCATGGGCAGATATCGCTGAAGCGACTGAGATTCCCGAGTGGTGGGAACCAGCAATTCCGCTTGTGCGATATTCACGGGAAAGAGAGTTTTGAGAAGTCCGCGAACGTTCACCATGTTGGTCGGTGCGGCCATAATCGGTGTCGGCTTGGCTTGCGCGGAGACGGCTACGACATCAGGCCCGAAGTCGGGGCCACAGGCTCCTCCGAATTGGATCTGGCCATCTTCTGTCAGGTGAAACTGTAGCCCGAAGCTGCCAAACTCAATCTCATCGCCTGACTTTTTCGGGGCATGAAGATTTTGGGCGAGCCGGAAACGCATCTGCTGACCCATCGCCAGAAGGAGACCCTGACTGGCCTTGCCCGGGCCTGAGGTCAGGTCGCCCTCAATCTCCCGCCAGCCTGCGCCTTGCCCGGGACGGTCACCCCATGAGGCTTGTTTGACCTGAATCTGGCCCATGCCTGTCAAACGGTGCGAGCCGAACCGGCCATTGATCATTTTCGAGAGATCCACCTGATCCAGACTCCCTGCGAACTGAGCTTCCCAAGGGCGATTCTCTATCTGGCTCAATATGATCTGACCCTGAACACGCGATTTTTCACCCAGCCAGCCGGTCATGTCCAACAGAGGTTCAAGCGTCGAAGCGGGCAGGGCAGGGCCTTCCATCGTGGCCATCATGATGTGGGTGGATGCTTCCTGACCCTGACGCTTGCGGGTCATCTTCAGCTCGCAGCGAGTTCGCCGGTCGGCATCATGCATCCATGCGCTGGCTTGGATCAAGGCTTGTTCGTTTCTCGATTCCACCGTCCCGGCCACGCCTCGCCACTCCACTTTAACAGGCTGGCTGTTGGCTCCGTGATCCACTTGAACCATACAGCGGTCGATCGCAAATGTGAGCCGTTTGATCGAGTCGGGAGCAATTGACGACTTTTGAAGTAATTGACCAATCTGGGCAACAGTTGTTTCAGCACTGTCGCCGACCAGTTCAAGATCAGATCCCTCAAGCAGATAGCCGTTGTCTTGAGGCTTTAGTGTTAAATGCTTGGCTCGGGCCACTTCACGAAACACACGTCCACGAGGTTCTTCCTGACGAAAAACTGCGCCGATCAGAACGATTTCGCCCGGGCGTGGATACTGGACAGCCTCAAGCCCGACCTGCAGGCCAAGAGCGCGGGAGAGTCGAACTTCGACGTCTCGAATATGGCCAGGACGATTCACAGTCCATGCCCACCAGAGTGTTCCGATGGTCGGAAGAATCATCGCCACGACAACGAACGCCGTGGCCGCCATCTGTCGATGTGGGCGGCTGATGCTGATCATGACTTGGCACCCGATCCGTGGGTTAAAAGGGACCAATATAGAGGCTCAGGCCACATCCATGTGACCAGTCTTTTCGAGTCTTTTCAATTCTTGTTATCGGAGGATTGACCCTGCCGTGATAACAATTTCAGGCAAGGCCATTTCAGGCGAATGTTTGTGATCAAATACCAGGGGGAAACTTGCTGGATATTCGCTAATCTATGGCCTTAAAAGGCTTTATCCGTTCTGCCCTGTTGACCCTTTGCGGGCCTGTTCCAGCACGGAAGATCGTGTGGCCACACCCTCAGCTTTGGTCGTGCTCACCGAGTTGGCCGATGGTGGCCAGGTTTCCAGATGGCGGCTGGTACGATCATGCATCGTTTGAATGGACTCGATAAGCGAGCCCAAGCTGCCGCTCCCAAATTTTTCAATCACAGCGGCTGCGATCTCAAAAGCAACCACGTTTTCCATGATCACGCTGGCGGCTGGTACAGCGCAAACGTCTGATCTCTCGTAACTTGCAGGCGACTCCGTCTTTGTCGCCATCTTGATGCTCGGCCCGCGTGCGGCAAGGGTGCTGATCGGCTTTTTGTAGGCCCGAATCAGGATCGGTTCGCCGTTGGATGTTCCGCCTTCAATTCCACCGGCGTTGTTGGAGGGCCGACGAAAGCCGAATCGGCGGTCGCTGGAATCGTGATCAGGGTCAAAGCGGATCGGATCCATCACCTCAGAGCCAGGCCTGCGGGCCACTTCGCAGCCAAGCCCGAATTCGACGGCTTTGAAGGCTTGAATACTGATCACGGCAGCGGCCAGGCGGGCGTCCAGTTTGCGGTCATATTGGGTGTGCGAACCAAGGCCCATCGGGCAGCCTGTGACGATGGTTTCGAGCACTCCGCCCAGAGTGTCGCCAGCCGCCTTGGCAGCATCGATCGCGGCAACAATTGCCAGATCGGCTTCCGGATTCATGGTGTAAACAGGGCTTGAATCACGAACAGAGGTGTCGATCGAAACTGGCGATGCAGCCACTCCACCCAGTTCTGAGACATAGCCTATGACCTCTATTTGTAAGTGTTTGAGCAGTTGCTTGGCCATGGCACCCACGGCGACCCGAATGGCGGTCTCGCGGGCGCTGGCACGTTCCAGAACCTGACGAATTCCAGTCTCATGAGACAGGGAGCCTGCCAGGTCAATATGGCCACCTCGGGGGGCGTCTGGCTCTGCCAGCTTTTCGAGCTTGGCATCTTTATTGATGAGGCGAAGGGTGATCGGTGCGCCTGTGGTTTCGCCGTGGTAAATGCCTGACTCGATGGAGATAAGGTCGGTTTCAAGCTGCTGGCGTTTGCCACGACCATATCCACCCTGACGTCGCTTGAGCTCGTAGTTGATGGCTTCAAAGTCGACCTTCATGCCGGAAGGGAAGCCATCGAGAATGGCTGTCAGGGCCGCGCCGTGGCTTTCACCCGCCGTCAGATATCGCAAACTCATTGCTCAATTGACCTTGTATTGCTGTCGTTCCCGGTGCCTTTGATCAGGTCACCTTGTCATCATATCACAAAAAATCAGTCGTTCAGGCTTGCCAGGGGAATGGTTTGCGGGTGACACGTTCAAAGGCTTCGACGTATTTCGAACGCGTTTTGGCGACGATATCTGCTGGCAAAACAGGTGGAGTACTGGAATGATCCCAACCGCTCTGGTCGAGCCAGTCGCGCACAAACTGTTTGTCGAACGAGGGTTGAGCGCCGCCGGGTTGATAAAGGGACGCATCCCAGTATCGTGAACTGTCGGGCGTAAGGACTTCATCGGCCAGAACGATTTCGCCAGTGGCTGGGTCAAGGCCCCACTCGAATTTCGTATCGGCCAGAATCAAGCCTTGCTGCAGGGCCCATTCTGAGGCACGGGTGTAGACGCCGATACTGGCGGAGCGAAGCTTTTCTGAGAGATCCGTACCGATATCGTTCACCATCCGATCGAAACTCACATTTTCGTCGTGCCCGCTGGTAGCCTTGGTGGCAGGTGTAAAGATGGGTTCGGGCAGACGACTACTCTCTTGAAGGCCAGTGGGCAACGGAATTGAGCAGACTTTCCCGTCACGCTTGTACTCGCGCCAGCCACTGCCTGAGAGGTAGCCCCTGACGACACATTCGAACGGAACAATCTGAAGCCTTTTGACGAGCATGGATCGACCGCTGAGAGAATCTCTGGCAGAGTTGTCAGCTGTCAGTTCAGGCACAGCACTTGCGATCTCGGCGATGTCGCTTGAAATTCGGTGGTGGGCTGTTCCGAGGCGATCGAACCAGAAGTCGGAGAGACCGGTGAGGACTCGGCCCTTGTCGGGGATCAGGCTTGGAAGGATCCAGTCGTATGCCGAGATACGATCCGTGGCGACGAGTAAGAGCGAGGATTCAGAGATCTGGTAAATCTCTCGCACCTTGCCACTGGTGTGTGGGTAAGCCTTTAGGGCGTTGGACCAAAGTTCAGGCACGTCCGCGACTCGACTTTCCAGCATGGTTTTTTTGAGTGGGGCAATCGGTTCAATTCCGGCTCGTATATGCAGTATACCGACCTTGTCATGAATTCGTGAGAAGAATGGTGGAGGGATAGCATGGGAGACGGTGCGTTTTGGGCTTGAGACGCAATTTTTTATCTGTCTGTAGATTAAGTGGTTATGGTTTTTTCTAAAGTTTTGGCGAACCTTTTGAAAACTTTTTACGAATTGGTATTGAATACTGACGCGTTTGGAATACGATGGAATATTCCGACACATGCCCCAAAGTGGCAAGCCGACTAGCGGAAACCAACCGCCGGAGCCCTACGGGAAGATGATCGAATGGTGGTCGTTTCGGATACACAATACATTGGATTGTCCCGGTGAGACTCCGGGGTTTGGAGGCTCCTCGGTTGAACATACGCCCTGCACGTGTTAGTGATGTTCCTGCCATTTGCGACTTGATTAAATCGTTTGCGGACAAAAAGCTCATGATCCGGCGCACGCTGGGTGAGCTTTATGAGGCGATCCGTGAATTTTATGTGGCTGTCGACGACGACGGTCAGATCATCGGGTGTTCTGCCCTCCACGTCTTCTGGGAAGACTTGGCTGAGTTGAAATGCCTGGCGGTTTCTGAGCAAGCTCAGGGCCGTGGTGTGGGTCGTAAACTGGTAGACGCGTGTTGGGACTCAGCCAGAGTATTGGACATCAAGTCCGTTTTCACTCTGACCTATGTTCCCGAGTTCTTCGAACGCTGTGGCTACGCTCAAATTGAGAAGAGCGAACTGCCTCACAAGATCTGGAACGAGTGCGTGCGATGCCCACTCTTCCCGAACTGTAACGAAGTGGCCCTGATTCGCTCGGTCAGCTTTTCGGCAGCCATGACTTTTAATCATCAGGCTCTGATGCCACTCGCTGTCGGCGTCTGATGCAATCGGTTGGTCAAAATAAACGAAGAGACATGGGCCCAGCGGCTCATGTCTCTTTGGTGTTTCTGTTCAAAGCGATCATTTACGGTGGTCCAACCTGATCCATGATTCGCTTGATCAGAGTCGTTTCTGGAAAGGTTTGAGAACTGGTCCAGTCGCAGACGATTCGGTGATTGAGAGCTTGTTCGGCGACCATCCGCAGATCCTCAGGCACCACAAAATCGCGGCCCATCCACCATGCCCTCGCTCGGGCAGCCTTAAGCCACATGCGTCCACCGCGCGGGCTGACACCCCATAAGACTTTATCCTTCAGGCCCACCAGACTTGGCTGACGCGTGGCTTGAATCACTTTCGCAGCCCAGTCGACCAGCACAGGGGCGCAATGGATCGTTGAAATTTGATTTCTCAAGGCCAGTATTTGTTCAGGAACCAGACCGACAGGTGAGATCGGAATCTTCAAAGGCTCTTCAAGACTGCTCAGGATCGCTGACTCTACAGATGGTTCTGGATAGCCGACTGTCAGCCTCATCAGAAACCGGTCTTTCTGAGACTCGGCCAGTGGATACGTTCCTTCCTGGTCGATCGGATTCTGAGTCGCCACCACCCAAAATAGTGGGCTCAAAGCATGAGTCTGCCCGCCCAGTGTCACCTGACTCTCCTGCATCGCTTCCAGAAGCGAGCTTTGCACTTTTGCAGGAGCACGGTTCAACTCGTCTACCAGCAGAATGGTTGTAAAAATCGGGCCTGGCTGAAAGCGGAATTCACTGAGGTCAGGCTTTAAAATGGACGATCCGAGGATGTCGCCAGGCATGACATCAGGCGTCATCTGGACTCTTCCAAACGGCAACCCAAGTCCTTGGGCCAGGAGCCTGACGACAGTCGTTTTGGCAAGTCCAGGCAAGCCTTCCAGTAAAACGTGTCCGCCACAGGCAAAGCCCGTGAGCAGGTTCTGGATCAAGTCTGGCTGGCCGAAGACCCGTCCTTCGATCTGGTCTGCCAGAAGCTGGAAACGATCACGAATCGCCTTTGTCTCCGAGGAGTTCTCAGGCGATTCGTTCGATTTCAGGTTCATGGGATGGCAGTGCTTTTTGGTCAGAAAACGGCGATCAATCGTCGTCTTTTTTGCGATCCATCAACTTACGCAAAATCGCAGTGGCTGCGTCTGCCGTATCTTTGTACATCTCTTTTTTCGCTTCAGCGCTGGCTGTTGAGACAGGGGCCGCCTGAGGCTTCTTCTGGTGGAACGGATTCGATTCGTCGACAAATTCTTCTTCCTCTTCCGATGAATCCTCGGAAGAATCGGAATCCGTTTGACGCTCAAATCCCTGGTCGTCCATCTTCGCAGCTTCTGTAATCCCTGATGATTCAGGAACTTCAGACTGCTTCGCGCGGAATGCAGTGGTCGTGATGGTCTCTCCACTGTAAACATTGCTCGGTGCTTCGGCCGGCACTTTTTTCTTCTCGTCGCTTAAAAGCCAAGCGGCGATGTCGTCGGCTGGAGACATCGCTTTTGGCTTTTCCTCAGCCGCTGCGATAGGGGCACTGAGTGGCGCGGAGTTGCCGTCAAATGCGATCACAAAGTTCAATGGACCCACGGTGACATGATCGCCCTGAGCTAAAGTCACGGTCGACTCGATCGGCTTGCCGTTGACGAGAGTTCCGTTACGGCTGCCAAGGTCACGCACCTGAAGTACGTCCTTCTCAAATATAAATTCCGCGTGCTCGCGGCTTACGCGTTCGCTGTTGGGCCTCAGGTGGCATGTTTCGCCACGGCCAATTCGAAATAGTGGCATGGTCATGGCAATTCGCTTGCCTTCGACCTCGCCCTGGAGGACGACCAATTCTGCTTTCATCCTACACCG
>CAMCFM010000024.1 GCA_945874095.1 Candidatus Kuenenia stuttgartensis | reverse complement strand
GGGTGGAATCAAGCCGTTGACGGGCAACGTCGATTTCCATGTGCTCAGCGAGTGTGTTGAGAACGTACGCGAAAACTTTTGCGGCCAGATCGTCGTCGCGGAAATATTGTTGATATCGTTCGAGTGATCGGAGGCTGAAATCGTAACCAGGATCAGCATTGAGTGCGTATTTGACGTCGATACGGAACTGGAAGTTTTCGACCGCCTGAAGGTTGGTCCAGCTAAAGAAGTCGGCGAGGAAGACGATACCGGCCATGGAGTAGAGTTCTTTGGTGGAGGCGCCGGCGAATTTGCTGAAATTTGTGGCCAATTCCGTGACGGGCATTTTTTCGAGGAGGATATACCGGAACAGGGCCTGCCATCCCTCAGTGATAATTTTGTGGCCAGCCGGAGTGATGAGCCCTTCGAAGGGGTCGAAAAGTCGCTTTTGTGAATCATGGCGAACGCAACCCCTTGTAGTGAATAGGAATATCATAACAAAACCGCCACCTGAAATCAAGTGCAAAACATTGATTTAACACAAGAATAAAGAAGAAGTTACGGCGTAAAAAGAGGCTTGTTTAGTTTTGGCGGGGACGTCTTGGCAATGCCAAAACCGCGAGGGCAATGCGACATGTGGGGCAGGAAGTGGAGTTGATTCATGGGTTGTTTAGAAAAGGAGCCCACTTGCCCATTGGGGCCGTCGGGCTGATTTGATAGAAAAAATGGCGTGCGTTTTGCTTGACAGATTTGGGGCAATGAGGTTAGGATCAAGACCGCATATTCAAGAAGATATGTAAGTTGATTGACACACATACGAGACACAGGAGTATTTTTCATGCTGCTTACCCCCCCCCCGTTTTGCCCAGCTTGCCATGGGTCTGGGCTTGTTGATTGGCCTGGTTGGTTCCGCCCCGGTTCGGGCGAGTGATATCACGTTTGACTTGACCAGCGGCGTTGGTGGCGAGAGCACTGTTTCAAAGACAGTGTCAGGCTATACGATGACGTTGACGCCAACAGGAACTAATTCGGCCTTTTCTGGTGATAGCGATGGACTAGGTATTGGTTCTTTTGGAGCTGACTCTTATGTTAACGGTTTCCAGATTCAAGTCACAGGCGGTTCGCTGAGTTTCTTGAACTATACGGTTGGTTATATAGCTGAACTTCCTGCAAATCCATTTGCCTTGACCGGCGGAACGGGAACATCAAACAATAATACGCTGGCTACGACGGGTTTAAAAACCTACAACGGCTCGTATTCCATTGCACCTGGCCAGACTGTCAGTTTGACATCAACTGGCACAACGGATTCTTATTTATCTCAAATCAAATACATGACTTTCACGGTTGTGCCGGTTCCAGAGCCTTCCACATACGCCCTGGCAGCCATTGCCACGGTTGTGCTGGGTGCTGTGGCGCGGCGACGCAAAGCGAGGAACGTTTGATTTAAAACCGAATCAGTCGGGCTTAAGCCCACTTTTTGGGCCAATGTGCAACTCCGCCCGCTCTTGCAGCCCTTGCAATGGCCGGGCGGGATTGTATTCTTGACGTAAGAAAACTGAGGGGTGCGATTTCTGCTCCGCCCACCAACCACCATTATTAAGACTCTGGCGGGGTTACGACAATTTGCGTGAGCTTTTTGAGTCGGCAAGCTACACATTCCAGTTAAATTTAACTGGCATTGGTACTTGCACTTTTCTATGATAGTAAGTTTATGTACTAAGTGTGTAACTTCCGAGCAATCTCATGGTGGGCTTTGAACAAAACCAGCATTACCCAAACCGACCTGAGCCTGTTGGAACGCATGGGCGATTCCCGTTATCGCACCCAGGCCTGGACCGATTTTCTTGACCGCTATACCAGGCTCTTCTTCGCCTGGTTTCGGCGTTGGGGGGTTGATCCGCATACGATGGAGGACGTTCTTCAAGAGACGATGATCCGTGTTCTTGCCGACCTTAAGCACTTTGAACATCACAAGCAAGGCAGCTTCAGGGCCTGGCTCAGAACCTTGGCCCAGCACAGCTGGAGCCAACTGTTCAAGGACGCCGAACGCCAGCTTGCCCAGCGCGGCAACAACACGACCCAAGCTGGAAACTGGCATGGGCTTGCCTCCAAAGCGGCTGAAAACCATCTGCTCGACCTCTTCAATGCCATGGCCACCAGGGAACTGCTTGCCATGGCCCACGCTCGGGTGCGTCACCGCGTGGATGAAGAGACCTGGAAAACGTATAACCTTATTGCGATAGAACATAAGTCGGTTGACGAAGTCTTGCAAAGCCTGAAAATAACCCATACGCAGCTTTACAACCGCCTCTTCCGCGTGCGCAGGATGCTTAAGGAAGAACTGGAAGAACTCGATCGACTCTCCCCCTGACGAGGACTTGCCACAAATGATTAGTTTGGAAATTGCCTCCCAATCATTCAGATGCCCCGAATTCAGCCAGGTGGAACTGGCCGCCGCCGCCGCAGGCTGGTTGAATGAAGAACGCGCCAACCTGTTGTCCAGCCACCTCGAAGGTTGCCTGGCCTGTCAGGCTGAAATGCGGGAGCTGGTCGCATCAGTCATCCATCAACCCACTCCCGAGCTTCCAGGCGATGATGAAAACGACGAATCGATCAATGCCTTCCTCAGCCTCAACAAGTTCTTGCCCCCGGCGATTTCTGAATATCAGAATGGTGATCGAATCGACCATTACGAGGTCATTTCACAGCTCGGCAAAGGTGGTTCCGGCACGGTTTATGAATGCGTTGACACGCAAATGGGCCGTCATGTTGCTGTAAAGGTGCTGAACCAGCCGTCATTTTTCAGTGCTCGTCAGGCCCGCTATGAACGAGAAGCTCGCACACTGGCCCGGCTGGATCACCCCTGGATCGTCAAAGCCTTTGAGATCAAGTCCCACCATTACCCGCCCTATATCGTTATGGAACTTGTCGCCGGGGGAACTTCCAAAAAGCTGATCAAGAGCGGGCCAATTGACCCGCTGCTTGCGGCCAGGCTTGTAGCCGGCGTGGCCAGGGCCGTTCAGCATGCCCATGACCACAACATTCTGCACCGCGATATTAAACCCGCCAACCTGCTTCTGGTTGAGTCGGCCATCGGCGAAAAAAACCGGGCGGAATTGATCACGCTCAAGGTCTCCGACTTCGGCCTTGCCCGCCCGATGGAAAACGATTCCCGCCTGACCACCACCGACAACATCATGGGCACGCCGGCCTATATGTCGCCTGAACAGGCACGCGGCAATCAGGCGAAGGTCGGCCCCACGTCTGATATCTACTCACTGGGCGTTGTGCTGTACGAATACCTGATCGGAAAGCCGCCACTGGTCGCTGAAAGTGCTGTGCAGACCCTGCGACTCGTCAATGAAGTGGAACCTGTGGCCCCGCGACAAATTCTGCCGGGCATTCCCATTGATCTCGACACCATCTGCATGAAATGCCTGCGCAAGGGGCCGTCAGAACGCTACACCACGGCCGGCGATCTTGCGGATGACCTGGATCGCTTTCTTCAAAAAAGGCCCATCCTTGCCCGGCCCATCGGCCCGGCCGCCAGACTTTACAGGTGGGTCAGGCGCAACCCAAACCTGGCCGCCACCATTGGCACATCGCTGCTTTTGCTCACATCACTTGTTGGCCTTTCCATCAGATTCGCCATGATTCAGAATCAGATGCGACTTGAAGCCGAACGTAACACCACCCTTTTCAAGCAATCGGAAGAGAAGGCCCGCAACGCCGCCCAAGATGCTGCCGACGAACGAGACTTCGCCCGCAACCTCTTTTTCGGCAGCGTGCGGAACCTTGAAATCTATGCCGGCCAGCTCATGCAGATCAAAAAACTTGCTCAGGCTACGCAAATCGCTGAAACCGCCAGATCTCTCAATAAAACAACCATTCAGCAATACGCCAATCGCTATCGTATCAGTGGCCAATTGCACGGCGACGCATTTCAAAACCTCTTCCGCGATGCCATCGCATTCCGCGATTTGGGCTATACAGACAACGCCTACGAGATCTTCCATCAGCTGATTGAACATAGCCGAAAGCTATCTGCAAAAGACCCCGACTACAATCGAAGCCAGCGTGTTGCCAACCAATGCGCTAGCGCAATCGCTTGTGACATGCGGCTGAAAGGCCAAAACGGCCAGGCCGTTCGCCTGCTTCAGGATTTCCACTGGAAACAGACCCCGGATTACTCCCGGACTGATCAGCCGCTCGGCGATTTGATCGTCCTCAAAGCGTTGTTGGACACCTACATCGACAGCCTTCGCGATGATGGCCAGGCCACTCTGGCAGATGCCCTGATGCCCCGAAATGAACTTTTGGGAACAGCCATCCTGAAAAAAAATTCCCTTCGCGAACAGGTTCAGGAACCTGTCGGCCCTTGATAAATCGACTCTTTAAGCCTGACCAGCCGCTGACCAGTTGTTGATGGCCTCTGGGTTGGCACTGCCATCAGGTTCCTCCTCCCCTCGAACGGCTCGATAAAGCGAACTTCGAATGGCCTGAGCCAAAAAACACACACCCCTTTAATGCTTCTCAGGTAGCAGTTTACGTAAACCAGCATAAATAATCCGTTAAAGAATATATTTTCTCTCAGAGATTTAGCCGAGTTCGATTGCTTAACTCTATGCCAGAAAAACCCCGCGCACTTGTGTGGGCATTTCTTCCGACGCCTTCGCTTATTCCGCACAAGTTCACTGTGCGAGGCATTGGATTTATGACAGAGCCCCCCCCATGGGCTTTGTAATGAAGGTTGGTTTCCCAAGGCTCGTATCACAACCATGATTCCCTGAAAGGAATTTCTCACGATGAGACTTCAACTTCGTTCACTCGTGGCCGCTGTGGCCCTGAGTCTGTTGGTTTTGCTGGCCGGCTCGGCTTCGGTGCCGGCGGCGGATATTTATGTACTGAGCAACAATTTTGCAACTAGCGGTGCTTCGGCCACGGATTTCGGCCGTGTCGATTCGGCCACGGGTGCTTACACGTCAATCGCCAGCTTAACTGGCAATGTCTGGAACCTGGCCTGGAACACCAATGCCGGGAATTTCTTCGCCACTGAGACTTCCAACGCTAGAACCGATCTGCATACAATCACGACAACAGGCTCGCTGTCGTCTTCGCTGGGAACGATCGGCAAAACCATCTATGGCATGGCATAACGCACTACGGATTCAACACTTTACGCGTATAATTATTCGGATGACGATACGGTAACCATCAATTCATCGAATGGGGCCTTGTCCACGTTAAACAGCGACCCTGGCGTGTCGGGGTTTAGCCCACTTGGCGGTCGTTACAGCATCATGAACGACGTCATTTATTTTGCCGGGAATTTCCAGACCGACGGTATAGGCACGATGGGCTACATGAACACCTCAACCTATCAGCAGATCGCGGCCAACACGACTTATGCCAAAATCGTCCTGGCCAACGACGGCACCACGATGTTTGGCATCTTCGGAGACGGCACTGCTGGCCAGCAGAAGCTTTACACCATCAATACAGCGACCGGCGCGCTGACAGCCGGGCCGACCATCTCGGGCACCGGCCTGGGTACGTTTTTCCACGGCGCGGGGATTGTGCCCGTTCCCGAGCCTTCCACCTACGCTCTGGGTACCATTGCCACAGGCGTGATGGCCACCATTGCCCGCCGCCGCAAGGCACGCAAAGCCTGATTTATTTCCGGAAGGCGGGCACTTCAAAAAAGCCCCGCCTTTCGGGAACCTTGGCCGCCCGCTTCCCGGCTTGTGCATGAGCCGGGGCGGGATGGGCCCATTTTTCGCCGTGCAAAACCCCGCTTGGGTGCGGTTTGTAAGCCCCCACCACCACACGCTCCGCGCGGGGTTCTTCAAATCAAGATTCGTTCTTGAAAAAAAGAAGGCCGCCTTGGCCTTCAAGTTCGGTTTCCCAAGGTTCGTATCGCAACCATGATTCCTTGAAAGGAATTTCTTACGATGAGACTTCAACTTCGTTCAATGGTGGCCACCGTGGCCCTGCCTTTCGCTGCCAGCCCATTTGCCCGGGCGGAAGAAATCGATGTGCTGACGAACAACAGTGGCGCCTCCACGTACAACAGCAATTTTGGGCGTATTGAACCGTCGAACGGAACATACACTCCAATCGCCAGTCTTGCCGGCAATGCCTGGAACCTGGCCTGCAACCCCACGACCGGAAATTACATCACCACGGCGGGGCTTCAGTCTAATGCTAACCTGCGAATTCTCACGACAACGGGCATGCTCTCAACCACACTGGGAATAATAGGAAAAGAACTCTATGCCATGGCCTACCGCACATCAAATAGCGAGCTTTATGCTTTTGATTACATAGCTGACGCCACAGTCACAGGCAATACCGCCAACGGGGCCATGACACTGCGAAATGCAAACTCTGGGCTTAGTTCGCTTTCGCCGATTGATGGTCGTGTCAGCATCATGAACGATGAAATGTACTTTGCGGCGGGCGGCGGAACCGGGAGCCGTATCGGCACGATGGGCTACACGGCTTCCTCAACCGATCAGCAGATCATGACCAACGCGCTTTATCGCTGCAAGGCTTGCAAGAGCTGAATGGGTGACGTGATTTGAAACTCGCCTGCGCGGTTCAAATGCGACCCGTCATAACGTGTTGGGATTTGCGCACGCAGTCGTTCAACATCAAAGTCATTCCTGCAAAGACCATCTAAGCGATGCCCGTTTCCGTGTGGATTCATCCTCACGATTCAGGCAGGTTTTTCGCGATTTCCTCTGTTTGATCCGCTTCGTATGCGGGTCTTGGATTCTAACTCGAACTCTGTCCATTTGGAGAACTCTTTTACATGAGACTTCACCTTCGTCTGCTTGCAACAGCTCTCTGCATGATCTTTGCCCAATCTACGAATTCGCAGGCAATTGAGATCTTTTCCAACCTCGGTAATCCGGATTCAAGCTCCAATGCGGCCATTGGCTATAACAGCATTACAAGCTTCAACGTGATTTATGCGCAAGGTTTCACCACGGGCACGTCACTCTATGACCTCAATTCTGTTGATCTGCCACTGGCTGTGACCGGTGCCGGTAATGGCTCACCTCTGCTTCAGATTTATTCGGATAACGCCGGCAATCCCGGTACAGCTCTCAACGCCACGTTTACCAACCCCTCATTTGGTGCCCAGTCGGTTTATAACCTGAGCCTCTCCGCACCGTTTGCCCTGGCGGCCAGTACCAGCTACTGGCTGGTGGTGTCCGACTCAACGGCTGCCAGTCAGACCAAGTTCAACTGGTATTACTCAGACTCGTTCAGCGCACCAACAGCTCAGAACGGATCAGGACTGACCTATCTGTCAGCGGCCCGCTCTCTCAACGGAGGGACTGCCTGGACAACCAACAATGTATTTGCCCAAACCGGTATCACAGTCAACGCTACCGCCGTACCTGAACCGGGCACTTATATTCTGGGTGCCATTGCCACGGGCGTGATGGCTGCCGTTGCGTATCGTCGTCGTCAAAAAAGGCTCTTGACAATCTGAAGCAAATCCTTACCGAGCTGGGTGATATTCCCACCCCCACTGGCATCACCCGGCTTGGCGGATTTATTTCGTGCCTTGGATTTACAACAACCTGCCCAGCGTGGACGGGTTTTGTTCGGTCGGTTCTTTAAGCCTGTATTGAAAAGGATTCGCACCAGTTGAGAAATCTTCTCGCCTTGGTATTCAATGGTTCCCATCCAGTTCGTCATACGTCTTCCAAGAAGGAAAATGCATCCATGATTCGCACCTCACAATTCGGCCAGTTAGTTCTGGGTTTCCTGATTCTGTTTGCCGGCTCGGCATCACTGCCGGCGGTGGACTTGCTTTATCTCTCTGTTAATAACAGTATCGTCACTTACGACACCACAGGTAATGATGGTGCGACTATCGCAGGCACTGTTGCCACCTTTGCCAATACGAATTTGAGTAGCCCACAAGGCCTGGCGTTCGATTCTTCAGGCAACCTTTACGCCGCGAATGCAAGCGACAACACGATCAGCAAGTTCAATTCCTCGGGAGGATACATCAGCAGTATCTCGGGTCTGAGCGGACCAGAAGGCCTGGCGATCGATTCCACGGGCAACCTCTACGCCGCGAATTTTGACAATGACACAATCAGCAAGTTCGATTCAACGGGTGGTTACGTCAGCAGTAACAGCTCGACTCTGGATATACCATTCGGCCTGGCGATGGATTCCACGGGCAACCTCTACGCCGCGAATTTAGGTGACAACACGATCAGCAAGTACAATTCGTCGGGAGTATACCTCAGCAGTATCAACTCGAATTTATTCCAACCACAAGGCCTGGCGTTTGATTCCTCTGGCAACCTCTACGCCGCGAATCAAAGCGGCAACACGATCAGCAAGTTCGATTCATCAGGTGGTTACCTCAGCAGTATCAGCTCAGATCTGAATATGCCACGCGGCCTGGCGTTCGATTCCATGGGTAACCTCTACGCGGCGAATAACGGCAACAGAACGATCAGTAAGTTTAATTCGTCTGGCACCTTCCTCACTTCATGGAGCACGGGCGCCAATACCCCCAGTTTCCTCACCTTCAAGCCCGTCACCGTTCCCGAGCCTTCCACGTACGCCCTGGCCGCCATCGCCTCTGGCTTGATAGCTGCTATGGCACGCCGCCGCAAGGCTTGATGCTTTATAAAACCAGCCCGCAGCGCGAGCATGAGCGCAAGGCTCATGCTGGCTTGCAGGGTGGTGACAGGAATATCTATAACATACTTCTAAATAGCATCTTACATCTCGATCTTGTATTGTGTACGCATTCAAAAAGAGATTGTCCAGCCCATTGTTGAAATTTTGGCGGCAGACGCTTGGTCCCATGATGGCCGCATATTCGCCATGCCCGATTTGCAAACTGACATCGCGTAAGGAATGGACCTCGCGAGGGCCCATTTTGTGAACCTTCGATACGCTTTTGAGTTCGATCATCGCTTGACCGCCGGGGTTTAGTGCGATCCAAGCGATCATGATTGTACCTTCGAATGTCGTTCTAAACCGTAAAAACCGCGTTCTGATCGCCGAGGATGACTCAAGAGTCAGCCAACTGATGGCTGATCTCCTACAAATGTCTGGTATTATAACGCAATCGGTCGAAAACGGAGACGACGTTCTGCCGTTTATCAGCACAGGTGAATTCGATCGAGGGACAAATTCCTGCGAAGTATTTGGTTACAGCCAAAGAAGCAGAATGTCTTCAACGCTGCCAAAAAAATTTGTGGATGTTGACATGCGAATCTATATGACTCATATTAAAGAGATGATTTCTCATATCTCGAAGTAGTTGAGTAAGATTACTTTCCGGATTCGAAACCGATCGAATCCATTGATATGATTCGAGCAGATTTACCAAGAATCGAAGAAAAAAAAGCAAGGTATACCATGTCAACTCGTCGCCAGTTCGTTCAGTCAATTCCGGCCTTCGCAGTGACAGCTCAAATGCTTGGCGAGCCAGGCAAAGCCGTGGCGGCTCCTGCAATTCCGGCGGCCGATCATTTTCATCCCAAAGGCAAGCCTCCTTCGGAGTTCACCAAGGAGATTCTGCGAAAAGCCAAGACCACGCTTCCGTTCGGAGACACCCGGGATTTCGAGGAACAAAAGCGCGGCCTGATCGCTCCGATGAAAGAACTCAAGATCCCCAACGACTCTGGCGGTGTCGCTTGGGACATGACTCAATTTCAATTTCTTGATCAGAAGGAAGAGTTCGACACGGTTCACCCATCGCTGCACCGAATTGGCCAGCTGAACAACAATTACGGGCTCTATGAAGTGGTATCGGGCATTTATCAGGTTCGCGGGTTCGACCTCTCCCAGACGACATTCATCAGGGGCAAGACGGGCTGGATCATTTTTGACTGTTTGGTCACAGCCGATGCCATGCGAGCGGCCTGGAAGCTGTTTCAGGAGCACAAGGGCGAGGGGTTGCCGGTCACGGCCGTGGTATATTCGCACTCGCACGGCGACCACTTCGGCGGCGTGCGTGGGGTGATCGACGACGAAATGGTCCGCTCGGGCAAGGTTCAGGTCATTGCTCCGCGGGACTTTATGGATCACACGATTTCTGAGAACGTTTACGCCGGCAACGCCATGAACCGGCGGCTGTTCTATCAATACGGCGTCCTCCTGCCGGTCAACCCGTATGGCTTTGTGAGCCAGGGGCTGGGCCATGCCATATCCAGAGGGACCTCGGGCCTGGTGGCGCCGACCCATGTTGTTGAGAAGGATATTGAAGAGATTTTGGTGGACGGCGTGCCCATGATCTTCCAGAACACGCCCAATACCGAGGCCCCCTCGGAGATGAACACCTACATCCCCGGGCTTAAGGCGCTTTGGATGGCTGAGAACATCAGCGCCACGCTTCACAACATTTACACGCTTCGCGGAGCGCTGGTGCGGGACGCCCTGAACTGGTCGAAGTATATCAACGAGGCTCTCTACCGGTTTGGCAATGAAGCCGAGGTGATGTTTACGGCTCACCACTGGCCGCGCTGGGGTAATGAACGGGTCCAGCAGATTCTTCGCTCGCACCGCGATCTTTACGCGCACTTCAACAATCAGGTGCTCCATCTGGCCAATCAGGGTGTCACGGTCAATCAGATTCATAATGAATATGAACTTCCCAAATCTCTCCAGCAAAAATGGGAATGCCGAGGTTATCACGGCTCTGTTCAGCACAATGCCCGTGCCGTGGTGAACCGATATCTGGGCTACTGGGACTGCAACCCCACGACCCTGATACCCGTTTCGCCAGAGGAATCGGGTCCGCTCTATGTGGAAATGATGGGCGGAGCCGCCAAGATCATAGCCAAGGGCCGGCAGCTTCACGATGAAGGGAAGTATCTTCTGGCGTGCGAGATTCTCGACAAGCTTGTTCAAGCCGAGCCTAAGAATCAGGTGGCCAAGGATCTGCTGGCTGATGTCTTCGAGCAGATCGGTTATCAGCAGGAGAATCCGGGCCTACGCAATAGCTTCCTGGCCGGTGCCCTGGAACTTCGTTCAGGCATTCCCGAGGGCGATTCGCCCAAGTCAAGCGGCCCCGACATCATTCGCGCCATGAGCACCGAACTCTTCCTGAACTTCCTGGGAATTCGAATGGATAGCCGCAAGGCCGAAGGCTTGCGATTCACCATGAACCTGATCACGCCTGACAACGGCGAGAAGTTCGTGATCGAGCTGGAAAACGCCACGCTCACGAACCTGCCCGGCTTCCTGGCCCCAAAGCCCGACCTGACGATGACCATCAATCGGGCCGACCTTGAGAAAACGATGATGGGCGTGAAAACCCTGGAATCCCAGATCAAGGAGGGTACGGCCAAGGTCGAAGGCGATGTTTCAATCCTTGCAAAACTCGCCGCCACCATGGTCGATTTCGATCCTTCATTCGAAATTATGCCTGGCACCAAGGCTCGCGCCAGCGATGTCAAACATGCCGAGCCTTACGAGGCCGTGCCCGGCAAAACGATTGTAGAGTAATACTTCCTGGAAGATTACGTCGTTCTCGCAGCTTGTGGCGTCCGCTTCGACCTGAATGGCCGGGGCGGGTGCCTCTTCTCCTCGGTATCGTGAACGAATCCTCGTTGATCAGTCTGCAACCAGGGCCAGGATCGACATATGAATTAGGGGCGAATTGCTCAGAATGTCATATTGATTCGGAGCCCGTAAATCCAGGCATTGTCGGTTGCCAGGTTCGTCATGCCTGGCCTGAGCCACTGCACGTCGGGCGTGATATTGAGCCACGGTGTGGCCTGGTAATTATAAAACAACTCCACGCCCGACCCATTTTTGGGGTCAAAAAGAGCCGTTGGCACCGGGCCAAACTGATCGCTGGCCCCTGCGAGAAACCAGCCGGCGCCGAAAGTGTCGCCGCGTCTTTGCCCCAATGGGCTGAACCCGCCCAGCCCGGCACTCAGAAAATACCGTATTGGGTTCGGATTGCCGTCGGTAATGGCCGCACGGCTGAAAAGCCCCCAGCCCCGGTCCGGCTTTTGACTGAACCGGAAGAGGTATTGGTCGAAACCATGATAAATCGTGTAGGAGTTCCACAGAGTTGGCGACTTGCCATCTGGAGCATTATACGAACCGGCCGGAACCTCAAATGCGAATCGCAAGTCTAGTTGCTGGTCATGCTTCCAGATTGCCCCAATGTGCTGCTGGCCCGGTAGTTCGAAGAAGTTGGTGCGTATCTTGACTTCGCCGCCGACGATGATACCCTGTGCAAACAGGTCGCCGAGCTGCATGAAGTCTGCCGTCCGGTTTTTCGGGTCATATACGAATCCCCCGAAACCGCCCCATTTTCGTGTCGAAACGAACCCGGCTGTAAACGAGGTGTAAGGCATACCAAGTAAAAATGCCGGGTTCGCGATCAGGGCCTGATTGACGAACTGATCCGTTCCGTCGCCGCCGGCAAAGATGTCCTGATCCAACGAGCCAAGCACGTCTTTCTTGCCGGCGAAAACAATCCAGTTCGGCGAAAGCGGCTGAGTCCACAACATGTTTGTGATGTAGGGCACGCCCGGATCGTTTGGCCTGGGCGGAAGCACCGCCGGAAAGACGGGCGGTGTGAATGTTCCAGCCCGCAGAGAAACGGATCCGTATTCGCCATACCACTGCTCGGCCCGCATGAGAAATCTGCCTTTGGCTGGCCCACCGAGTTTCTCAAGGTCCAGCAGCAGGTCGTACTCGCTTCGCCCCGTATATTTGAAAGTATTGCCCTCACCCAAAGGAGAAGGCACCGGACGATCAATCCCGCCGGCTATGCCGAAGCCGAATTGGGTCACGCGGCCGCCAAAAGAAAAGCCAGATTCACGGGTCGAAAACAGCTTGTTAAAAAAATCGCCCGTCAGCGTCTTGGGTCCCCATTTGGTTTGGCTATCCGTCGATGCCGGCAGCGGAGGCTCGGTTGAAGGCTCTTCGTCACCGGCGACTTCCTCCGGAGATTCAGGCAAAAGGTCGATGGTGTAAGGCTCTGCCAATCGCTCCGAAACAGGCGGTGGTGGGGCGGCCGCTTCATCTTGCGCTTCGGCTCTCTGAATCAACAGAACCACAAATGCGAGAATCTGCATGCCCTTGATATATCGGAAATCAAACATCATACGCATCCTCAGTAAGCGGCTGTGATTTGAGTTCGTAGAAGAAAACCTGTCTGCCCGGCCACATAACCGGTTCGGTTCTGTCCGGCGGGTGAGTGGTCGAGCCAAGCCGAATCAAGCGTAAACCGCAAATTTTCACGCCCTTTTCGAAAGAACCAATTGAATCCGCCGGCGATTTCATAACCTGCGCCGTAGTCGCCTGTGACGTAGGACGACCGGGCGTAAAGCTCTGCCTTTTGAGGTAGAACGAAATAACCGCCCTGAAGGAATCCGCCAAAGGCACCCGTGGACCGGATCGGCAGAGGCCCACTACCTTGCAACCCCTGGAGATCCTGAAAGTAAAGCTCAGAGGAAAGCCCCAGCCCTCGGTATTTGTAAGCCAGATCAACGGCGGCCAGAGAAATGTCGTAGCTCTGAAGGGTTACGCCCGGGGCCAAAGCTCCGGGAGTGGTGATCAGAGTACCATCGGAAAGCCGGATTGGCGAGTTCTCCACAGCGTCACTCTCCGACTGGTTGCCCCGACCAATGGCATAGGTGTAGCTGGCGCCCATGCGAACGACTGAATCCGTGTGATTCTGGAGATCGGAATAACCAGAGCCGAATTCGCCCAGGGGCTCCCACCATGTCGATCCGGACCAGCAGAAACGGCCGCTGAGCCTCTCGGGCAAGAGGTTCAGAGTATTCAACCCGTTAGACATCATTGCATGGTAATGCCAGCCCTCCAGCGGCTCGCCGGTGATCCATATGCCCTGACTTAAGCTCGGCCTGAAGAAGGTGGTGGCCATGGATCGATCCGGCCCTTGCAGCGGAGCGAACGCACTCTCCAGCCATTCACGGGATCCTGGAACTTTACTCTGGCCAACGCTCAATTCCAGCGCATTGCTAAATCGGTAACTCAGCACATAGGCTCGAAACCCGATCGGATTATTGGTTACAGAATTATAGTCAATGTTCAATAGATAAGTCAGTTCAGGAAACAAAGCCATGCCCGAGAAGATCAGCCGGCCCCTGGGAATCCCGAAATAATTACTGTCTGTGATGGGAATCCGATTCCCGGCACTGTCCGTCCAGTTTGTCTCGCCACGAGTAAACCCATTGTAGCGGAAGACATTCTGGCTACGGACACGCAAGGAGAAAGGCGTTTCGTCCGGGTCAAGCGGAACGATCGCAAACCCATTGTCGTAATCCAGACGAAAGCGATCCGGTCCACGAGCAAGCCCCGATGGCAAGCTGTCAAGCGATTCAGGAACCCCCGATGAGTCCGGCAAGTTCATCGGTTCCCACAAACCTCGGTCCAGATTCGGTAGAAAATCCAGAGGGACAGATTCAGCCGGTAATGATTGAGAAGGCGGCTCAGCCGGATCCTGCGGCACTGCGGCCTCGCCCTGGCGAATCTCCGATTGCGTTTCGGCGGCCTGCCTCACCTTAAGGTCCCTGGCATCCGGCGTCTGCGATTCAATCTGCTGCTTGAGTGTGCGTACATCACCAGCCAGGCGTTGGTTCTCCCGGATGACAGTGAAAAGCATCTTCTCCAGCCGCTCAATTCGTGCGGAGTCCGAATCTTCCTGCTTCAAAGCCGGTGGCCCCTCACCCTTGGCCATTGCGCAATCCAGCGAAACCCAAAGGATTAATGCCAAATGCCATCTCCTCCGGAGATTCAATCTGGTTCTTTGCCATATGGCCATCCAACTCTCCTGGCGACAACTTTTTCAAATTTTGCAGTCGCCCAACTTCGGGAATTGTGAAGATCTTCTCATATACGATTTATCGTCTTGTTTTGCAGGTTGCGTAAACTTTTCCAAATGTGACGACCAAAACAATGAGAACTGTTTATAACGATTACAAAGTTTGTATGAACATCAAGGGTCATGGTGGACGACAATTGTTATAGTTTCTTCCGTACGTACCATCTGAAACAGGTCCCTGTCATGACCAAACAGATCTTCCAGTTGGGCATCGCTTCCATCATCCTGTGGGCTTTAGCCTTGTCCGCGCAGGGGCAAGGGGTGATTGCCTCCGGGGCCGGCCCGATCAACCGGTCGATGGCCGGGGCTTCAACCGCAGCAGCTTTTGACTTCGGTTCAAGCTATTGGAACCCGGCCACAATCAGCTTTCTGGATCGGGACGAAGCACTGATCGGAACCGAGCTGATTATTCCCAGCATGCACTATTCTTCATCACTCAAAGCCGGTTCGATCGGCGGCGTATTTCCACCGCAAAATCGTTACGGAACGTCTCGCAGCGATTCCGGCGTGCCGACAAATATTGCAACGGGTGCATCATTTAAGTTCAGCCCCGATTCACCCCTGACCATGGGCATTCTCATCAGCGGCCTGGTGGGCGGAAATGTCAACTTCGCGGGAAGCTCCACCACGCCGACACTTGGGCCTCGCCAGCCACCGAATTATTTCGGCGTCGGCCCGGTTTATGCCAACCTGGGACTGCTTTCCATCAAGCCAATGGCATCCTACCTGTTCAATGACAAGCTCTCTGTGGCATTCGCACCTGTCATCACCACTGGAACGGCCCAATTCAACCCCGCGTTTTTTGCCCCGGGGCCCAATGATCAGTTTGGGATACCGACGTTTCCGGTCGCGACCAACTCCCGACCTTTCTGGGGCGGCGGATTCGAGCTGGGTACGATGTACGAAGTCGATGAAAACTGGAACCTGGGGTTCTCATACAAAAGTCCTGTCTGGCAGGAGAAGTGGGTTTATAACAGCTACAATCCCGACTATTCGGCTCGAACCATCGGGGTACAGGCCGACATGCCGGCTATCTATTCCCTGGGTGCCGCTTACAAAGGCATTGACCGACTGATTGTCGATGTGGACTTGCGTTACTTTGACTACAGCAACGCCCCGCTCTGGGGCGATTCCCCCATAAGCGGCGGGCTTGGCTGGAAGAGCATCATGGCCGTGGCCGCCGGTGGCCAATACCAACTGAGCGACCGGTTGACCCTTCGCGGTGGATATCTGTTCAATCAGAATCCGATCCATGACATCAACACAATTTTCAATATTCAGGCCCCTGGCTTTATTCAGCACACGCTCTCGCTGGGTGCTTCGTTGCGAATGAGTGAAAATGTCGTCTTCACGGCCGGCTGGGTGCACGGTTTTCGCAATACGATCGAGGGTCCGATCGGACAGATTCCCGGCTCATCGGCACAAATGGACGCTCAGACTGACTCCATACTGGCTGGCCTGACCATCCAATACGGTGGCAAGCGGTCTCCCAATAAGGCCAAAATAGAAGCTGAACCGGCGGAAGAAATCGCCGACCATTGATTTAGGAACAGGCCAAAAATAAGTTCCGGTTCTCAAGGAAAGAGACCACAAAGATCGTTGTAACTACCCGAATCTTGGTAGCCGGGTCGTACCCTCTCAAGCCTAATAAATGGAGTCGTTTGCTTTAGGGTTTCCGGCATGCATTCAAATGCAAGGGTTTACTCATGAAGACCACCCAAAGATCATGACTTGAGGGGGCGATAGCTTGCCGTACGGTGGTAGCCCTGGTTTCGTGTTGCAAAATCCGATCAAGGCTATCGCCAAGCCGGCTATTGAATCTTCACGCCGACTGAGAGTCATAAGTGACTAATCCCGGATAAAACGGAAATTCCATTTGGGCCTGATCCTTTAGATCAAAGGAATGGTCTAAATTCATATTGCAATGCTTCTTCCAATTCTGGCCGCTGGCTTTCTGTCAGCAGCACAATATTACGAAATGATTTTCATCCCATCAAAGCCAAATACTCCCAATACAGTGCAGAAGAGGTGGCTAATCCTCCTGGGAATCAGAATTAGCCACCCTCGTAAAGTATAATCGCGTATACATATCTGATCTAGTTATAAAGCTACAGTCACTGAGAAACAATTTCTTGCAACTTACCGAGGAGATCGAGTTCACGTATTTAGCACGTCAAGAAATGCAAATATTCTGGTTGGAGAGTTAATTCGATATGATCGTGAAAATGCTGGATTCAGCGTAAATGGGTCATTTTACATTGACTTGTTCATCCTGAAGATGACGCGAAACCGTGCTTCATGAATTCAATGTAACTTGTAAAATGGAGGCTGGTAATGATAGGATTACGAAACGGAATCGAGAGCTGGCAAGGCGCCCTATCATGTCTGCACAAATCACTAACAAACTGAATATCCCGGACGACCAGTGGATCACCGCTTCGGTCTGGGGCACAGGCAATATTACCGGCAATTTCAGCGTTTCTTTCACCGACAAACGAACCACACACTCTGAACTGGTGTACAACAAGGCGGGCACCGACCGCTCCGCCAGCAGCGGCGTGGCCAATCTGATCGAGATTTACGACTACAAATCCAGCTACGGAGGCAACGGAACATACTCCCGCCAGTTGCCCGACGGTTCAGCCTTTACCGGCTCCATGTCCGAGTCGGGCAAGAACGACCAGTGGCGTTCACAGACCGTGAATTTCACGTTACAGCAGAACAACTGGACGATCACCGGCGGCTCGGCCAGCGCCACGGTCTCCGCCACAGATGGATTTAAATCGGGAGGTAC
>CAMCFM010000023.1 GCA_945874095.1 Candidatus Kuenenia stuttgartensis | reverse complement strand
GTCTGGGGATACAACGTAATACGGTACGGACCTATCTGAAGGCTTCAGAGTGCCCAAGAGTTGTCGCAAGAAGACGTTCGAGTACTGTTCAGGAGTTTACGGGATACTTGAATAAACGCTGGGAAGAGGGCTGTCACAATGCGGCGGCGTTATATCGAGAAGTACGCGAACAAGGCTATACCGGGCATTGCCATGCGGTTCGCAGAATGGTTGCCAAGTGGCGGGGGGCGTGGCAGCCTGTTTCAGTCAAGTGTTCAGGCAAACCGCCATCGGCGTCAACGGTTTCACGTCTGCTGGTCATCGATGATCAGAATCTGACTACCGAAGACAAACACTTCCTGGACAAGCTTTTGTCAATCAATCCAGTGTTCCGCCAAGCCAGAAAGGTTGGTCAGGAATTCGTCAAAATGGTTTGCAATCACCGAATTGAGGATTGGGCAGGTTGGCTGAGTGAAGCGATTTCAAAGGAAATGCCATCGGAGATTCGTAATTTTGCATCCGGCCTTCAGCAAGACGAAATGGCCGTGAAGGAGGCGTTGAACTGCGAATGGAGCAACGGTCAGGTCGAGGGTCAGGTGAACCGACTGAAAACAATCAAACGCCAGATGTATGGCCGGGGAAGTTTTGAACTGTTGAGGCGGAGGGTCTTGCTAAAACTTCCGTGTTAACCAAAAGTGCGGGAGAGCCAATTTTAGATGCTCATTTCCACTTCGGGAATTCGGCAAGGCCACGGCTGATCACACTCTGTCTTTGAATCAACAAGTAAAGCAGCTCAAGAAGCAATTGCAACAAGCCAATCCCGTGGATCCGGTCAAGCCCGCCGCCGAGCTCAAGACAAAGCCTGAGCCAGCCGCACCAGAGAAGGTCAATAACTGGGAAGAACGATTACTGGCCATATCGCCCATATTCGAGACGATCATGAGTCGTGTGCGAGAGGGGATAAGCAAAGGCTGGGATTGGAGATTTTTCTCAAACAACCGAGCTTGGAAGCAAGCGGTCAAGTTGGCCGGCAAGCCGTTCAGTAATGACGCTGCAACGTTGATCCAGAGCCTGCTGAAGGGCGACCAGCAAGACTGACCCAGCAGCCCAGCGTCCATTGACTTATAACAGCAGCCCCGGCCAACGAGCCGGGGTTTTTGTTTGCCGATGAAATACTGGGGTTGGCAACCGTGGCCGGGCAGTCGACGACAGGCATACAGAAAAAACTTGGCCAGACTTTAACGCATCCTCGTGAGAGGATCAGGATGATCCTAATCCTGATTCAGATTATTCGCCGGGTCAGTCCGCAACCGCCTTCAAAAAGGCTTCACGAATATCGCTGTAGAACAACACATTGACCTTAGTTGCCATTTCGTCACTGAGGTCTACCAGTTGTCTCCTGGCAGACACCGGCATCAGCACCAGGCTGGCCCCCTTTTCGACGGCAAGTTCCACAACATCGATCGCGTTATGGATCGGTTCCAATGATCCGCCCAAGTTCAGACCGCCGACCACAACCAGCCCACCTCGCAGGCTTCGATTGATAAGAACACTGCACATTGCCATGAGAGCAGCCACACCTAGAGACTGCCCCGCTTTGGCGGCATCATACGCACGTAACTGGACAGAGAAATCATGCTCTCGTGGATTGCGGTCCCCGACCAGTTCTGATGATCGGGAATAAAAGTTTGCTTCCGCATACTTGACGGATTCCGTGAATGCTGGAGGAGATGGGCGGTTCAAAATCTTCACGCCGCTACCGGGGCCCTCTGTCACTTCGATACGATAAAGCCCAGAGCCCTCATCATGCGTGCCTGGGCTGATTGTCCAAACCTGTCCTGGTGGCAGCGGATCACGTCCAATATGGTCTTCGCTCTGGAGTTCTGGTGTTACCACAAACTTCTCCACACCACTCTCTCCAAGCGTGTAGCTGAAATGGGTATTACGAAATTCGGCAGAACCAATCCGCTTTTGCTGCTCTTTGACGCGGCGGCGGCATTCAAGGGCCAGCCTGACAGCCCATTCCAGATCATCATCAGAAACCGGGTCGTCAGGGCACGGGTGGACCAGCTTGAGTAATCCGCTGATGGTCTTCACGACCGCATTCTGATCACGCCCACTCAGCGCCCCACCGAACCTGACTCTCCCCTGAAGGGTAGATGCCCGGCTCTGAGACCTCAACCGTGTCCAGCATTCACTGATGTAATCGGAAACGAGGCCAAAGTGATTGGTCTTGATCGCCTCGTCCACCTTCTGGACATCCCAACCAGGCAGGTAGCAATGGATTCGGTCCATCAATGCCGTGTCGTTTCGCATTTCAGGCGGCATGGGGCCGAACAAATGCCCAACTCGCTGCTGATGCTGCACATCCACATCGAAATTTCCGACCATCACGATACTGCCATAGGCCCGGATCGACTCTTTACCTCGGCTGAACTCGCCCGATTCCATATAGCCCTTCATGATGTTCACCCCATCCTTCTGATCGAAGGATACGCCAGAAACTTCATCAAAGCAGACCACATCATAAAGACAGACCAACCCGCGCTGACCATTCGAGTTGTTCACGAACATCCTGGCGACCGTGGCCTTGCCTCCAGAAACAAGATGAGCGTATGGGGAAATCTGCTGATATAGGTGTGATTTACCTGTACCCCTCGGGCCGAGTTCGACCAGGTTATAGTTGTTTTCCACGAACGGAATCATCCGAAGCAGCATCGCGTCCTTGTTGCGCTCTGTCATGACGGTCGGTTCAAGTCCCACACTGCGGAGCAGAAAGGACTTCCACTCGGTGGTACTGAACTTCCTTCGGCCGGAATAGAGTGCATTCAGCACATCACGCTTGGAAAGCTGAATGGGCCGCAAGGCCGACACGAAGAATGGCCTGCCATTTCGCTCCTGAGCTATCACCGCATCGTAACCAAGGTCGATCTCGGCATAAAATCCACCTGTCAGCATCCTCTCATTATCCCGAACGAGCTTGTCGTCTATCCCCACGTCGTTCAGTTGAAGGCTGGGCAAAGTCGCCACATAAGAATCCGTCCTGGCATCCAGCCGGGCTGAAATGATGTCGATCAGCTTCACCGAACCGGTATCACGGGCACGGGCCTTGAACAATTCCACTTCGCCACTACGCACTGCCCGATCACTCAATTGACGCTCAACAATGCCCAGGCCTTCCTGAATTTCGTCTTCGTTGGTGCTGGCACAATATCGGCCCAGCAGGAATTCGCAGACATAGGTTGGCACCGGATATTGACGGGCGAATCGACGCACCAAATCTTTTCGGACAATATATCCGTCGAAGCCTTCAGCAGCGGCAAGGTCCAGATTGTCGAGCAGCGTTTCGGACATTTATTCCCCCACCGTCACTGGCGACTTATCAAGAACGTTGCCCGATTGGTCCAGAAGTACCAGCGTGGTCGCTGTCCCTTCCCGACTTTCATTTGTAACGACCAACGCCACCGATCCATCTTTCGTCACGACCTTAGGGCTTACCAAAGAACTACCCGGGTCGGCTGCTTTATCACGTAAATCCATACGGCAGCCCTCGTAATCACCAGTCACTTTGATCCGGCAACGAAGACCGGCCCACTTGTACGATTCAATCTTTGCTGACACCGTAGATGTGCCGCCAGGACGGATCAAGATTTGAGGCACAACGCACTCCTGAAGGCTCAGCCCTCCGTGATTGTATTCTTCCCCCGACATAAAGCAGTCGATTCCTGGAGGGCTGGCCACACGGACACCATCCGCCCAGAACCAAGAAAAGGTCGGAATCTCTACTGAAGCGTTGGGCTTCACCACAGCACACCTTCGCCAACGAGTTGCTGTCAGGAACTTGGGCAACTCCGACTTTGGCAGGCCCTTGGGCATCAAAAGCCACCCATGATCGGTCACGACCCGAACTTCCTTCCAGCCGGATTCCAACAGCGATTCGACACGCTGCACCAGCGTAGTCAGCAGTTCCGGGATGCGGCGGGCCATTCCACTGCCTTCGTTATGGCCGGTTGTGTCGAGGTTGCCGAACTCGGTCCATGCCTTGCCGCTGGGGTCGCCAACGTCGTGGTTGGCGAGATACTGCACACTGTCATCGTCCAACAATTTCCGGAACCGATCCGGCGTCAGATCTTTGCCATCCAGAGCAACACACGGTCGGAAATCTTCACCAGCGATAGTCCCTTTGATTTTGCCAGCCACCGGCGATACTGCTGGTTTCGAGGTCGGGGTGACGGACGGCAGTGCCACGTAGTGATGGCTCGACTGGATTTCCCCCACTCGCCCGGCGAGCATGGCCAGAAACTTCTGCCCCACGTCATATCGCAGACCATCGGCGAAAAGGACACACGTGCCATTCGGTACGGAATCGAGTCGCGGTTTCTCTCGACCTGGAAGCGGGGTTTCGCTCACCCGCTTCTGGAACAATTCGGCGGCATCGCGTAGCCATGGTTTATAAACATGAGCGATTGCCGCGTTGACTGCCTCTTGGTCGGCGGGCTTATTGACTGCAGCCAAGGCATCCAGCACGGCGGCGTCAGCCTTCCAACCACCTTCGGTATAAGCCTTAACCATTTCGGCCAGCGTTGCTCCAGCCAGAGGAGTGGCCGTCAAATCAGCCAGGTTTGCAAGGTGCTCAATCGCAGAAGCCATCGGCGACTGGCTCAACTTCGCCCACACCCATTCACGCCGGCTTGCGTGTCGCTTTTCCAGAGTTTTCATCGTTTGCCGCGCTTGTGCCAGCGGTGTCGATGAAAGCTCCTGAAGTTCCTTCCTCAGTTCGGCTTCCTCAGCATCGTTATCTTGCGGCCAAAATTCGTCTGCCGCGACAAACAAAGAGGCACCGCCCTTCGGCTGGGGTTTGGCCTTCCTCAGCAATGACGCCAAGCCAGGATATCGAGCCGGGGCAACGGCATATCGTTTCCAGGCCGTTTTCCAAGCTGGCTTGGTCTGGGTTCCCAACTTCTCAGCACCCACAAGTTCACCGTCACGCGATGGGTCGAAGCCATAGTCGGCAAGACACCGACTACACAGGGTTTCCCACCGGACCGACTCCCACATCTCACGCGTTTCCTTCGGCTGTGACATCCACGACAGCAGATCGTCCACCAGATCGTCGCTCACAAGGGAGTCGAAATAATTGCAGTTCAGTTCCCCGGCAGCAGACTTGGCTCGCAGGTCGGCAATCGTCGCATCAGCCAGCTTTTCGACAGCCCTGCGCAAGGATGTGGCCGTGGCCTGATCCTTGGCCACCTTCAAATCCAGTCCGCCCTTTTCGGTTTGAAGGTAAGCCGCGATGGTCCAATCTTTTGCGTTGGCCTGCGACCAGATCACGCCCCGATATTGCAACTCGGCCAGGGGCTTCAATTCTTGTGGGCAATCTTCAGTGGCTCGTAATGTCGACCGGCTCACGCCTGGCAGATAGATAATCGGAACCACTCCCATCGGCAAACCAAGACTGTCGATTTTCCCGGCAAGAACGCACCGCAGCCAGATCGCCGGTCCCGTCCGGTGGATTAAATCATAATGGCCGAATGTCAGGAACTGCGGCAGCCCCCCCCTAAGCCTGGAGGCCAGCCTCTCCCATTCCCGCTTCTCATCCGGCCACAATACTGCGGCTGGCGGTACGGTGTCGTCACGATTGTAAGCGGCTGCCTTCTGCAGTGCCCCCACGAGCGATTCAAAAACATTGGATGGTTGATTCATCACTCGGCCCTCCCTGCTATATGCCCAATCCGTGGGGCCAAATGCTCTCGAACCTCTTCCAGATAAGGCTTTAGGCCATTCTCAGCCCCACGCTCACGCAACAGTTCAAGTGCGGTACTTTTCCAGCAACTGCGCTCACGCTCGAAATTGCCGCCCGTTAAAGCCTGCAAAACCCGCTTCGGGCTGCGTTTGGAATTGTCATCCTTACAAGCCGTCAACTCCTGACTCCGCTCTTGGGGCTGAAACCCCAATGTTTGACTCTCCTGACTGAGCCGCGATTGCTCATTGGCATTTCTCGGCTCAAACCCCGATATCACCCAGGCTTCGCGTTCGACAACCGCAAGCCCGATGACCACCGGAGTTTTTCCCTGATGCTCCTGGCGTGCCTGTTCAAGACCTTTTCTTCGCTCCGGTTGGTCGTCCTGATCGCGGATCAAAACGATCCCTGCGACATCATCAACGATCTTTTCCAGATACAAAATCGCTCGTCTCGCAGCCTTTGCATCCGGATAAGCAGCCTGGTGGTCCATATGCCCCGCCACTTTAATGCCTGCGTCACGGGCCAGTTGCTTGATTCGGGTCCACTTCAGTGGTTCACCTCCGACCAAGCGGCTGACCCAAGTGCGACAGCTTTCCAAGTGACTTTCTTCCAGCCAGTCAATCGACTCAACCAACACACGATCCGCAAGTTCCGAGGCAACTTTCAAATCCGCCTCGGCTTCGTAAACGATCGCAAAAACCTGTTTCCCGCTCATTTAGTGACCACCTGTGGCTCTACCAGCCAGCTCTCCCCAAATGCACTCCACATCTCGCCAGGGTAGAATTCCTCTTTCCATTTGCCAAACTTCGGGTGATCAAGCAGGCGGCCACAAACGCTGCTCCCATCCGCTCCAACCGCCATGAGTCGCACTTGCTCATGCTCCAAATAATTCAACAGCTCTGATGAATGGGCCGTTGCCAGTATTTGCAAGTCTGGAAATCTCTGCTGGAGACTTTGAATCACCTCCACCAGCTTTTTCTGGGCAAGTGGGTGTAACCCATGCTCAATGTCGTCCATCAACAGGATTCTTGGCCGGGTCGGGCCGAGCAACACCGTAAGCAGCCCCAGGATCAGCAAAGTGCCTTCACTGGCCGTTCGGGCGGAGACATTCTCCGCATGCTCAAAATCCAGCAGAATCAGCTCGCCCTGGAACGACTGCCGCCGGCGATGCTCCACAACCTCTGTGCCAAATCGGACCACTTCCGTTTCTGTCCGGGGTACGCGGGCTTTGCAAAATCGAATTCGCTTCAAGCTCGGTATCAATGACCGGGCGATCTCGCTCAATTGCTCAAAACCTTCGGGATCATTCAATGCCATAAATGCCAGCACCGATGCCAGCCCTGATCCGTTCTGCTCCATTCGGGGCGGGGTATGATCGCTGTATGATGGCTTCGCCAGCTCACTGGCGTTCAACTGAAGAAAAACCATCCGTCGGGCCGGCTTCAAGGCCTTTTCAAGGTCAACACCCTGCGGAACAATCCGATACTGCCAAAGCCCTTTTTGTAAGAATTCTGGCTCCGGCGGATATCCTTCCGGTGGAGTGGCCTCTACGCGGAACTCACCAGCCTCTGTCCGGCACGTGATCGACAAATCGCCAGATCCGCCTCGTGTATAAACCCAGTCCCCATGCCGCTCGTGTGCAAACACTTTCTGCGGATCCCCCATCGCGGCACGCACTGCGCAGTGGATCGCACTCAATACACTCGTCTTCCCACTCCCATTGGCACCCACAAACACCGTGAATCGCTCCAGATTCACGCTCACGTCCCGAAGGCATTTGAAGTTCTTGATCTCGACTCGCTCAATCATGGCTGGCCCCCTTCAGTTTTATTCTATCACGGGCCGACTGCTTCTCGCTGTTTGTCAAATGAACATCGTTGATCCGGTCTCCGTCACAGAACCACGGGTAATCGACTTTCGCTCGATCTGGCTCCTTGCCTCGGTCTTTGGTCCACTTGATGTTCGGGTTCTTTCGCAGGATTCCGGCTTCCATGAACGGCCGAATGTTCATCCGCACGCCATCGTTCAAATCCGGTTGCCAGCCGATGGACTGCTCATGTAGTGGCTTCCATCGCACGAAGATGTCGTAAGGCGGCTCGCCGGCCAGAATCAGCTTGAGCTTGCCCTGCAATTGCTGGGCGGCTGCCAGACGCAAATCGGCACCGGCCTTGTTCGACTTGCTTTGAGCACTGATCCAGTCGCCCAGATAGGAATATGTCAAGTTTTCAAGCGTCTTGTGCGTGAGCTTGTGATAATTAACCAGAGCCGAGAAACCGTCCTTGCGGCCGTCCCAAATGTGCCAGATAAAAGGCCGGTTTTGGAACAATTTGCAGTGCTGCTCAAAGAACTGGTTGCGAAGCCAGTCGTCCAGAGTGGTTCCTGCCTTGCACCCGGCCTCGGTTAAGATTTTATGCAATATGGATTCCGTCCAGTTGTCGCCCCAGGCCGCACGCAAGACTCCCATCAAGCGTTCAGATGCGGCCACTTCCTCACGCACGCCCGGCAGACACACAATCCCATCGTTGTCGGCCAGGGGCAAAAGGTCCTCGCACTTGTCAACCCAGGCCCGTTGTTCGTCAGCCAATTCCATCTCAGAGTCGTCAGTAATAGCAGTAGAAGCGTCATCCTGACGCTTTTGGGACAAAGAAAGTGGCTGAAGTCCATTACGCCCATTTTCGACTGAGACTGGCTGGAGACCATTGCTGGTTGTTGCGGATGAAAGCGGCTGGTGGCTATTGCTTATCGATTCGGATGAGGGCGGCTGGTGGCTGTTGCTTATCGATTCGGATGAGGGCGGCTGGAAGCCGCTTCTACTTGGTTGGAGTTCGGCGGGCCAGCGGTAGCCGAGGAGGCGGGCTATGGCGACCTGGAGGAAGGTTTCGTCGGTGCGCAGCGGGCCGTGGGCGGTCCACTTGGCCGATTCGTCCCACACCACGGAGCCGCACGGGTGGCCATGAAAAATCCACTGCGTCGGATCGTCAGTGTATGGCTTGGGCAAGCCGTTGGGGTATTTCTCTTCGGCCACTTTAGTCCAATAGGCGAGGTCGAAGGGGACTTTGACCAACGTGGCGTTTGTGACGTTTAGTTTTTGATCAATCCGTCTAACTGCTTCGTTATATTCCGGCGATGTGCAGAAGCACCAGATGGCGGTGAGGTGATTGGGAAGACTTGGAACAATCACGGCAGTATTATTATCAAATGAATTACTATTGTAGAAAGTAACTGGTAAATGATTCATTTGGCTTACTAAAACACCTTTTTTGCCCCATGCACCTGTTCCATCTTTTCTCGCGCCTTCTATTTCTTTAATTGCGCCTTCACCACCATCCCATCTAAGTAAAGTTTCATTGCCACCAAAGTATATGTTGTTTTTCACAGTTCCTTGAAATGGAATCCAAATATTACCACATTCATTTAACTCCCAATAATAAAACTTCATTCTTGGCATATCGCCGGAAGTTAATCCATGATAGCTGTTTGACTTTAATTCTAATAATTCACCTGAATTCTTGTCATCTAAAGACACCCTCGAATCCGGATTCTCCAACTGCTTCGCTTGCCCAACAAACTTCACCTCAGCCGTCATCAACTCAGCGGCTTTTTCAGCGCCCGTACGTGGTTCAGAAACATCCAAGCCGCGAATCCAACCTGGTTTGCCGATTTTGGCCGAGACGGCGAACGACCAATTGCCGTCGGCCATTTCACGGCCCCGGCTCAGTGAAATCAAAATAGCTTTGACCACCTCGCCGCTGATGGTTTCAAAAGCCCCCGGCCCAAGCCGCGCGATCAGGTGCCAGGTCTCCTGATTCAGCAGCTTTTCACGGAACTTCTTGTAACTGGTCAGAAAGAGCCAGTTTTGCGGCAGAACCAAACTGACGGTGCCGCCTTTATCGCAAAGTGCCAGGCTACGATCGATAAAAACGGTCGCCAGGTCGTTTTTGGCTTCTGCGTAATACTTATCGCAAAATTTCTGAAGTGGCTCACATTGCTTACCCCTCACGAGATAAGGCACATTGGTGATCACCCAGTGATAGGTTCCTGCCAGAAGCTCAGCCGCTTTTGACATTCCATCAGCCCTGACGGCTCGTTCATGAAAATCGTCGTCCGGAGATTCCACTTTGAGGATTGCGGACAAATAAGGCGCCAGCGTTTCATAATCGGCGGTGATCAGGTTGCCCCGTTGCTGGCCGGGATCAATCAGAGATCCCAAAGTTGGGGCCTGCGAGAAGAGTTGATGCAGTCCAAGAAGACCATCCCGGATTGTTTCGCGACCCCTTAATGGCAGAGGCAAACCAGAGTTTTCAACAATCTTTAGCCATTCCTGTTCCGAACAGTTCGGGCTTAGACCTGAGCAAGCCAAATTGAGCTTAGGCAGAGGCCGATAACCGGCGAGCTTCCAGGCGGACATTGCCAAGGCGAAGGCGGCGATTTCAATACAGCGGGGGTCGAGTTCCAGGCCGTGAAGGTTTTGGCTGAGGACGGCGTCCACCGCATCGGCGGCCGACAACCCTTCCCGAGCCATACGCATGGGCACCAGCATCATCAGCACGCCCACAAGAAAATGCCCAGAGCCGCAACAAGGGTCAATCACTCGAAGATCAGCCAAGTTCTCAGGCCATTGGTCAAACGAACCGCCAGCCAAAGCCCAAATCGAATCAAGCCCAGTAGAAGCGGCATCCTGCCGCTGATCACCAATCCCAGTAAAACCCGAATCCTGCCGCTGATCACCCGTATTTAAATTTTGATCAAGAACATAAGCCGAATGGCTCCTGATATAAGCGATGATTTTCTCCAGTTGCTCAGGCCCCCTGAGAATATGGTCATACGACTCTTTCTGCCAGAAGGCTCCGGTATTTCCTGATAGTTTATTAATTTGATTGGCGGTGAATGATTTCCACGAATGGAGAATATCCGATAAATCATTGCCATTTTTTGGAGTAACGATGGCATGAACATGGTTTGGCATGATAACGAAATCGCCAAGAGCATAGCGTTCCCCGTCGAAATGCAATAATGCATTCTTAACGATATCATAATATTTAGATTGGCCGAGTAGGCATTCGCCGTATCCCTGATCGATCCATTTCTGAAATCGAGCGGTAAAGTTCTTATAGAACTCACGTCTTGTCTGTTCGTCGTGAGGCTCAGGATGAGCTTTGAGCCACTCGTCTTTTTCTGCCAGCCAGAGTCTGAGCTTTTCTTGGGGGATGGAGTCAGCGGTACGAAAAGTCACGAAATAGCTTACGCCTTCTTGTCTCCAATGGGGGAGATTTCCTGAAAGATTTGTGACGGCTTCGTCTTTGTTGAAATAGCCTAATTCTTGATGCTGGGGGTGCTCTTGATTGGCGATGAATCGGCTGGAAGCCGATTCTACTTTTTGTTTTACGAAACGGAGATATTCCAGGGGGATACCTGGGCGTGAGGCTTTTTGGCGGAGGGTTTCTTCGTCGGGCGCGTGGGCTAGGTCTGAAGGGGTGAGTGTGCGAGCAGCCCACCAGGCCCCCAGGGTGTTGTCCAGCAGGAACGAGACCATGTAAGGCTCTGTGAAGAGCTGGGTGACGGCGGGGAGTTCATCGGCGCCGATCTTGTTACCGGAGGCGTTGACCTCTTCCTTCTTTTTGGATTGCCAGAACTGATAAACCCAGCCCAGGCTGTCGTCGGCCTGAAAGGTTTGCACGGGCAGGCCTGAGAGGAGCTTTTCAAGAGCCAGGCGATGTTCCGGTGCGAAGTCGATTTCCAGAAGCACGTCATCCGCGCGAAAAATCTGGGGCAACATGCGGCCAGCGAATCGGGCGGCCAGTGCAAAGCCATTAGCGGCCGGAGGTTTAGCATCCGTCGCCAGTTCGTCACATTCTTCCAGGCTGACGGCCACACCGTCTGGATGCATAAGCAACTGATTCTCAGCCAGAAAACGGGCAAACAGCATCCGGTGCCAGTATTCGTAGGCCAATTCCTGCGTCAGATGGTCAATGGATTGGGTTTCGTCCGGGTTACGAATATCGCCCGCTTGTTGGCCACGGGCCCGCAAGCGACCCCTCAACTTTTTATCTGGGGCGGAAAAGTGAGCGTAAGGGCTTGCTTCATGCACGCCACGCTTCTGAAGGGCCGACCGAGCCGCCACCTCAGCCACATCGCGTGCCTGAGTAATGGCTTTTTCGAGTTGTCGGCGCAGAGCAGATTCAAGGGCGGGCATGTGATTCACCTAAAGAAGTTTGGCTCAAAGTATGACAGGGCCGTCTTTTAATTTTCTACGAATGCAATCCTCTGCCTGGGCAAGCCAGAGCTTCAGTTCGCCATCGTTCTTGATCGTGCCACCCGGCAATTGGACATGTTGGGCTTTGGGCTCCAGTAACTTGGCAGCCATAGAGGCTGCTTTCTGAAACCGGGTCGGCAGGGCATCGCTGATCGCCCGCAGTTCACTCAGCTTCGTGTGCCGGAGCGTGTCGAGAACTTCTTCGGTGGTTCCCACGGCGATCTTGAGCATTTCCCGAATCCCATTAGCCCCCAGGATTTCATGACGCTGCGGTTGGGCGATCTGCTTCCAGGTCGGCGATTCCGTCAAGGATTCCAGGCGGGTGTCATAGTCTTTGGAGAACTTCTCGTGAGCTTGATTCAGGGCCGTTCTTAAGGCGTTGGTCAACTTCTCCACCATACCGGGAACCGGATCGGGGCTTGCCAGCAGTGTACGGTTGTTATGGATGGCAGCGACTTCAGGCTGAACCTCTGTGGCCACTGGCAGATCGGCAGCAAATTTCAAAAGGTCGACCAATTGCCGCCACCTGGGTGACCGCTGTGCAATCAGGTCACGATTGCTTTGCCATTCGGAAATCTGTTTGGTGAAAGTCTCTTTGGAGTCAAAGATGGCCTTCAACTGGTCGTTGCCAACCCGGTTGGCGATGTCTGTGACATGGCTTGTATCTGGGCATTTGGGAAGCGGGGCATCACCACCGGCATGTTCCGCAAGGCGTGAGAGACGATTAAGGAAATCTGGAGCGTGTAACGACTCCTGGCCGGGCTGCGCGTTGAGGCCAATGGCCTTGTAGATGCCCCGAATGGCGATGAGTTGCACCTTCGAGAGCGTGATGGTTTCGCACAGGAACTCAACAGCCGTGATGTTCTTCTGGTCGAGCTTCCCCTTGGCCACAGGTTCGGACCCGATACGGGCCTGCACCGCCCCGGCGTTAAACAGAACAATCAGGGCGGCGTCGATGGCATCCTGTGGCCAGCCGTATCTTGCTCCACCGAAATGCTTTCGGACCTCGGTCCCTTTCTTGCCGCTGCCGACAAATTCCAGGATTGCCTTGCAGACCGCGTGATTCTCAGGGTCGCCCTTGTACCCAACGGCGGTCAGGGCATCGCCATCACCTTTCCTGGCCCGATCGATGACCTTGTGCCAGTCGGCAGAGTCGGCTTGATTGAACTTGGAAAAGAGACGATCCAGACAAAGTGTGGCAGCATCCTGAACCTTTTGGTTGAGCAGGGTTCCGCCGATGCTGTCGCCACCGGCAAGGTAAACCTGCATTTCGTTCAGGATGTCAGTGATCAGGGTGTCTCGCGTCTTTTCTGACTGCTCCTGACGAGTCTCCATGGCTTTGCGGGCGTGAATACCTTCGTCGCCAGACGGTGCCCCCTTGGCTTGCAGTGTGGTTGTGGCTGCATAATTGCTGGCGATGGCCTGCTTTAATTCCTCAGCCATTTTCTTGGGAATGTAGCCAAAGACCATGGCCGTGGAGTCGCCCGCCGCCCGCGCGTCGTTGAGAACAGACTTTTCTTCGACCTCCCAGCCATCTCGAACCCAGACCGGAATCGCCGTGCCATCGGTGGAAGGTGTAATGTCACCGAAGGAGAGCTCGATTTTCCTGGGTTCTTTGCAATCGCCGTGGGCGAGCTTGAACTTCTTGAGGACTTCGCTGCATTGGTACCGAAGCAACTGGGACCGCTCACTGGCCAGTTTGCCAGGGTCATTGAGCAGTTTGTTCTTGGACTCCAGAAACATCTGGTTCCACTCAGACCCTTCACGCGTCTGCATTCGGTATTCGTTATCAACCTGCATGATCGCCCCGGAAGTGACCAGCTTCTCCAGCAAGAGCGGGATCTTTTTACGAAGTTCGGCGCTGCTTGTGGTTAGATCCGTGACGAGCAAGTCGGCCAGGGTGTCCGTATCGGCACGAACACCGGCATCAAGAGGTTCGTTGTTGTGTGGGAGTTGGCCAATCAGAAAAATCAGGGCACAGATCTGGTAACGAAGTTCACCATCCTCTTCCCGCTTCTGCCTGGCAATGGTTTCAGAGATTTCCTGAAGCAGTGTGCCTGACTTAAGCGCCGAACTCTTGATGGAAGCATCATATATAAAGGCACCACTGACAACATGGCCCAGGGGCAAGTTAGCCGTCTGACTTACGGCATCGTACACAACCCACAGTTGGTTGCGGAGTTGGGCACCAGTGCCGGCCTTGTCCACGGCCCGCAGGACCCTCTCCCAAAATCGACGGCGAACAGGAAGGATGGGGTAATCCTGAACGAGCAGCCCTCGATCCATGCTTGAAAATGCGATCTTCGAGCTGGCAAGTTGTCGTTCCACTTCGCCACTGTGGTCATCCAGCAGCTTCTTCAAAACGGGTTCGGCCGTGGGTTTCTTCTTGAGGACAACCTCACGGGTGACTTGTTCCGCATCAGTATCCTGCAATTCGACCGTGACAGGGAAACGCCCCTGAAGACGTTGCAGCAGGGCGACACCGGAAAGGGCATTCTGCCCCGTACCGACTAGCAGGAAGTTCGCCCCAAGTCGGGCACAGCATTGTTCTTTCACATCTTGAACGGCCTTGGAGCGGGTCGCATCGTCATTGATATATTGCTGGACTTCATCAAGGATGCACACTGTGAATGGCAACTTCCCATTCCGGCCAATGGCCTGCATGATCTTGTCGATCATGTCATCAATCGACACATCCTTGGGGTCGGGTGGAAACTGGCTTTTCAAGATCAGGGGAACATCAGCGGGCTTGGAGGCAAATTCAGGCCTGTGAGCGAGGATGGCCTGAGCCATCAACTTGCTGACGTATAGGTTGGTCAGTTCTTTTTCAAAAGTGCTACCATTGTCCGTAATGAATTTACGCACAAGAGGTTCCAGCTGCTCGTCGCGCAACCACATCTGAAAACAGGCACGGGTGTAGTCGCCAGGCAAACCAACAGATTTGAAGAGGATCCCGAGCAAAGCCAGCCGGATACTCTCCTTCGCCTCGGTCCGTAGATCGCCAGCAGCAGCATGAAGACCACCCAGACGCTTTGCAGAATTGTTGAGCTCTTTGAGAAGGTCTTTCACCCCGGTCGGTAATTTGGCCAGCCCCCTGGCTTTGGCACCGTCCTGGAACTCGAAGTCAGTCCACAGGTATTGAAGCATCTTCACGAGATGCGACTTGCCTGACCCGAAGAAGCCACTGACCCATACACCTGGCTGTTCGCTCTTGTCCAGGTTGGCTATGAATGTGCTGAGGATGCGAGTCAGGCCTTCGGCATATTGCCCATCACATACAAAGTTTGTCAGCTCATAACGAAGGGTGTCGAGCTCGGCGGTCGATTGCCCACTGGTAACTTTGGCAACGCCCTGGTTAAGCAGCGTGTGAGTGCGTGGATCTTTTTCGTAAATTTCAAGGTTGATCATGACTGACGTAGCTCCATATCGCTGGAAGTGATCGGATATGCAAGATAGTTCCAGCCATCTCGTGCGTCCAACAGGCGGTAGTTGTTTTGTTCATAGACGCCGGGGAAAAAGACGAGGAGCCGTCCACGAAGCTCACCCTCGACCTTTGGCAAAATTTCGGAGATTTTCAGGAAACCGAACAGACCGCCGACCCCGTGCAAGGCCAGCACCGTGTCTTCGGAATTTGGCATGGCTGCCAGTGCAGATCGGATTTGCCCCACAACCGATTCCATGAATTCGCCAAGTTTCGCGTTATCGAGACTCTCGGGTGACTCAAAGTAGCTCTCGGCATAATCCAGATTATCGGAACTGTACATCCAATCGGCAAAAGAGTGGGTCAGGTCGATGGTCTGCCATTTGCGGCCAGCGTGGAGGGTGGTTTCTTCAAACAAACCAAGCCGTAGCCTCATCTTCCGTTCATCTTCCTTTTCATAGACGGCCAACCAGACACGCTGGGCGCCTGATACATTCCGGTCCCAGGAAGTCTCTAAAAACCGCTGATAGTTTCTTCTGAGGAGGTCAATTCGGTTCATATGAAGCCTTCTCCTCTTGTGGCGTCAGTAATCCGGGGAATGTGATCTCAATCACGGAGCCAGCCGACTTGAAGTTTATCCAGCCTTGCCTGGAGGCTTCGGTGGCGAGGTCTGCGATCTCGGCAGGTGTTCGGTCAAGCATGCGGGTCCAGATCGTATCGAGCAACATCTTACCGCGAGACCCGCACAAGTAGCCTAGCAGTAAAGCGTATGTCACCGCCACAGGGGGCACGACCGGGCGGGCACGCTTCTTGTGGAGTCTGCCAGATAAATACCCGGCCTGAGCCCAGGAAGATGCAATATTCTGCGCGGTGGAAATCAGTGTGGTCTGTTTGAATCTCGCTGGATACTTTTCTTCCAGTTGGCTGGCAATCTGGACTGCGGTGAGGGTGGTATTCGCCGGATGGGCAATCACAAAGGGGGTTATATCCCGAAATAATGGGTCGCGGGCGGCAGCGGCCAGGCAGGCCAGCATCGGACGGGCGGATATGTCGGCGGACCAAAAGCGGCGAAGCAACCGGAACACGGCATGGTCTGTATCCAGTGAATACAGTTCTCTGAGCCGCTGGGCCGATCGCTTTCGTGTGGTCTGCGTAGGTTTGCCCAGTACATTCTGATCCACGATGGCGGCTAAATAATCCTCACCCTGGGCGTTTTTGTCTACGTTTTCCAACACCAGCGTCAATTCAGTCAGCATCATGGTGCGGCTGGTGTGGACGCTTGACGTGCAATCTCGAAACCCCAACGAATCGGGCAGACTGTTCCGGTTTTGATTCGCTGCGTCTTTCACCCAAATACTCCCAGGATGGCACTGATTTTGACACCAGCCATAGTTTCATGCCTGTCGCTTCTTGCATTCGTACTGACTTCAGACGAAGTTGAACCCTAAAGGCGACTGAGACAAGAGTCGTGGCCATCTCCATCTTATTGTGAGTTCGCAGGTTAGGCGGAAGTTTCTATGTTTGTGGTGTGATTTTCGACAACCGCTGTATTGTGGATCTCGAGCAAAGAGCTTACGCAAACTGTTACCGGACAGCAAGTGGTGGTAGGCACCTGAAACATGCCATAGCCTCCCAGTAGTCGAATCAGTAGCTAAATCCTGGAACTGAATTGGCTGAGTGAGCTGGTGAACTTCACTGATATGCATAAAATTTGGAGAGGCCACGATGGAAAAACACCACTGGCGTTTCCTGGCAAACCTACTATCACATAATGAGTTCTGGGATCAGCTTGAAACCAGACAAGGGATCCAGCGTCCAATATTTTAAAAAAGCCCCGACCCGGCCCCACCACCGGGCAGTCCTGAGTTCGATGCCTGGCCTGCACCAGCCAGACGACCCGCACGACAAGCGTCACTTCCATGGAGCCGCCTGCCATGGCTGCGTTTACCTGAGTGAGACCAGCTGTGAGAGCATGAACGACTTCCTGGACCGGAATCTGGTGGTCAGGACGATCGCGTCGAATCGGCGGCACTTCTTTGAGAAGCGTTAGGCCGACGGGCGTTTGCTTTCCACTTGCCGCCCCGGTAATATGCGTCGGATGAGCCCCCCGATTTCCGGATGTTGGCCGGAGGCATGTGGCTGATTTCATCCAGCTTGGAAATCCATGAGCGTCAAATCAAAGCCCGAGAAAGACAAGGTTAAAGCCGCGATTGCGGAAATCGAGAGACGCTACGAGATCGGCCACGCCGTTCTGGAGAAGTGTGGCCCGTCGTCTCCAACCGGTCTGATCAAAGAAGAAGCCCGGAAGCACGGGATCTCCCGCGACACGTGCCAGAAGCTCCGGGCCATGGCCGATGTGAAAACTGGTTACAGCCGGGGAGAATTGGCGAAGCTCTACGCGAAATTCCAGGATGCGGAACATGCCCTGACAATCAGCCATTTCGTCAAGCTGGTGAGCGTGCCAAATGGCAAGCTGCGGACCAAATTGACTGACCTGGCTTTGAAGAATCGCTGGAGCAGCCACCGGCTCCAGGCCGAGATTCTGGCTCATCAGGGCCGGCGGGCGAGCGGCGGTCGCAAGCCGACCAAAGTTGGCGTGGATCAGATCGAAGCCGA
>CAMCFM010000022.1 GCA_945874095.1 Candidatus Kuenenia stuttgartensis | reverse complement strand
GATGAAATCTGGCACCCCAGGCTGTCAAAAAACAAAAAAAACCGTCCGGGCTGGTGATCTCCACCACCACCATAGCCGGCCCGGGCGTGTTTTTCTTCCGTCCTCGTTCTTAAAACGGCCTGCCCAGCGTGGGCGCGTGTTGGTTTGGTCGGTTCTGAATCCTCAATAGAAAGCTCTTTGCATCAGATGAGAAGTCGAATCAGATCCGTTTTCATCTCTTCACCTGCGGCCGATCAGGCCGCCATGTCTGTCAATCAATGGGAGTCTGCACCAATGAAGAAACGCTCGTTCCGGCCCTTGGCCGCCCAGTTGGCCCTGGGCGTGGGGGCCTGGCTTTGCCTGATGCTGGCCCTGGCCCAATCGCATGGGTCCAATGCCGCTGATATCTACCTACTTGCCGATGTGACGCCACTGAAGACATCAACACGTATAACGCAATTTGGTAAAATTGATTCCACCACGGGTGTCTTTACCCAGATCGCTGCCGATGTTTCAAACGGGTTTTTGATCGGAAACCCGACCTGGAACCCGACCGCGAACGCGTTTTATGTGACTTCGCAAAACGAAGGCACCGTAACCCTGAACACGCTGGACACCAGCGGCACGCTTTCCGGCTCGATCGGGACCCTGGCAGCGAATGGGGTTTTCGGCATGGCCTATAACATGGCGGACAGCTCGCTTTATGCATATGAAAGTACGGGTGTTGGCATCACTAGTGCCTTTAGCTATGCCATAATAAACCCTGCCACGGCTGGTTCAACGGTTCTGACAACACTACCGAAAGATTTTGGTGCGCCGGAGACCGGCATATTCGCGATTCATCAGGGCACGCTTTACTCAAGCCAAACGAGACTCAGCGGAGCAGGTCAATTTGGCAGCTATGGCTTTACGGCGGGTTCCAACTATCAGCAGATCGGTTCGGACAACAGCAATTTTGCCAACATGTCGCTGGCTTCGGACGGCAGCACGCTTTTCGGAGTTCATGACGATGGCAGCTCGTTCAAACTCTTTACGATTAATCCCGCCACGGGGGCACTCTCCGCAGGGATTAATATCACAGGCATGTCGAGTGCGAGCACATTGCTTGGGGTCGGCGCGATCAGCGTTCCCGAGCCTGGCACCTGCATGCTGGCCCTGATTGGCGCGGCCATGCTGGCAGCCAAAGCCAGGCTGAGGCGTCGGCGGGCGCAACTGGCCTGAATCTGGTCAGGCCATGCCGCCAACCATGAATAAAACGTCCTGGGCCAAGTGATTAATGATCACGGACCCACTTGTCACCGGCGTTTTTCACCGTCGGTGTTCTTAAAACAACCTGCCCAGCGTGGGTGGGTGTTGGTTTGGTTGCTCCGTTGGTTCCTCAATATTCCCATGAAAGGGATATTCACCATGAGATTTCATCTCAAGTCGATCGTAGCCGTATTTGCCTTGATTGTTGCCGCCAGCCCGATGGCCGGGGCAGTGGATCTGATTACGAATGGCGGGTTTGAGAATGGTACAGTTGGCCAGATTGGAGTGGATGGCTCTCTCGCAGGTTGGGTGTCAGCGGCAATTCCCAGCGGCGGTTTCCCGCTCAATTTCAATCTTGATTTAACCTTGGCTCAGTCTGGGTTTTCTGCTACTTTTGGGATGCCACCTACCACAGTCACCAAGAATTTGGCCGGCCCGGATAATGGGTACGGCAACGGGCTTTCACAGAGCCCCGACGGCGGTAATTTCTTCGGTGCCCAGGTTGGGTCGTTTGTTGGCCCGTTTTCGCAAACCGTGAGCGGATTGACAATCGGCAATCAGTATGAAGTTTCATTATATTGGGCTGCCGCCAGCCTGACGGGTGCAACCCAAAGTATTATCGCCGGCTGGAGCATCGATTTTGGCGGCTCTCAAGTGACAACGGGCACCAAAACGATTGCTGCTGAAGGTTTCGACGGCTGGAACTCTTTCAATTACACCTTCACCGCTGCAAACTCGAGCCAGGCACTCACGTTTACATCAATCGGTAACGCGGCCAATGGCTTCGTACTTCTGGATGGTGTGAGCATGAGTGAAGTTGCCGTGCCCGAGCCATCCACTTATGCCCTGGGCGCCATCGCCACGGCTGTGATGGGCGTAATGGGACGCCGCCGCAAGGCTCGTAAGGCCTGATATTGCAAATGCAACCGGGCGTGAGGCGGCTTTTATGTATAAGCGTGGTGGGTTTAACCCCGCCCCGCTGAATGCAAATCAGCCCTTCGTGCCGAACCCATCAAAAAACACCCCGTTCGGACCGGGCGGTTTAATCACCACAGCCCCGCCCGGCTCGTTCGGGATTTTCTGCGTACAACAGCCTGCCCATTGTGGGCGGCTGCTGGTTGGTTCGGTAGGTTCTCCAATCGTAACCGTTCAGTCTCGCTATTGGCCTAATAATTGCGGTGCTGTTAATCGAGATCGAATGCCCGTCACGGAACTGGCCACAAATTTCAGCAAATTTGAAGACGCCTTCACCAAAGAACTCTATTCCATGGCCGGTATCGTCTTCATCGCCGACTTCTTCTGCTGGACCAACCTTCAGGCGGTCGAAAACTTTCAGTTCCGTATCTTGGGTGATCCGGCATAAAATTGCATGTTGGAATGTGCTTCGGGCATCAGCGTCGGACAAAATGCGCGTGGTGGTCGCCAAACGGATTTCAGAGGCATGCCCATGGCAAGAGCTTGGGCAATTTGGGCGGTTGATTAGTTGGCGTAAATAGGGTGAGGTGCAATTCAGATGCCGCAACGATGTCGATTTGGAACCGAGGGAGCCAAAAGTTGGGAACCAATGCGACCTGAGTCAAATTGACGCGATTCGAGCGAGCGATATTCGGCGGAGCCGTCTTTTGAGAGAAAAAACAACTAAAGCCGAACCTCGGTTTAAGTTCTTCTTAATAAGGGTTTGTGTACTTATAGGCATCGCCGGTTCTTGGTTCTCGAATGTGGAATCTGTCGGATTGACTTGACAAATCGGGGTTATTGGTTTCTAGTGATATATCACCTTTGGATACAGAGGTTACCGATACTCGGAAATCTAATCATGTTCCCCCGTCTGTTCGTCCCATTTGCGATCTTTCTCACCATGCTGACAAGCATGGGAGAGTCATTGCATGCCCTTCCCGGGATGGAACACGAGTCGAGTGAAGTCTGTCATGTGAGCACCACTCACATCGATTCGACTCCCGACGATTCAGGAACGGATTGTGACCTCTGTCACTTTCTGAACCAAGTCCACGTGGTTCGACCGGATCAAGTCTCGATTCAGTCTGGTCAGCAATTCCAAAGTATAGTTCATGGCTTTTTCCTGCGAAATTCTTATCCGATTTTGTCCACACGTACGACACGTGGACCACCACTCGTCTGATTCTCTTTATTGTTTTTACATGCAAGTTCTGTGAACTCCAGAACATGGTGTGATCGATTGCTTGTGGGCTGAATAGAAAATATCGACCGATCCTCTGGGGCGTTCTGATACCTCCTGTTGAGTTCCCTGAAATTCGATCCATTGCGATGCACGTTCAGAATTCCTGAAAACACGTGGTGGTCATATGTATACATTGGATCGATCATTCGACCTGAAGCGGAATCGTATTTGGAATTGGATCAGTGCCCATGCTCAGATTGAGTTTGGGTTTGAGAACACCCGTTTTATGAGATGGACAAGGCGAAATTATGCCAGGCTTAAAACGCCATTGGGCAGTTTGGCATTCGCTTTATGGATTGCGTTGGTGTGTGGTTTCTTCATTCACGAACGTTGCTTGATGGTTGCATTTTGGATTGGAGTCATCATAACTGTTGGATGGGTTTTGCCAAGATTCATCGCCAATAACGTCTTGATTCAATTGATTTTTGAACAGGAGTACGTTGTTGAGGGCGAGGATTTATGTTTCCAGATCCGGATTCAGAACAAGGATTACGCGCCTTTGATAGGTCTGGTGGTTGATACAAAACTGCCAACAGACAATAATTTGGATCGATTTTCAGGTGCAATGGACCATTCCTGTTTGAAGATGAGTTTGCCTCCATATTGGCCTTGGAGCAAGGTTCCTCAGAGTTGGTCTGCACACTGGATTGCAAGTCGGCGCGGACAATTCCCGCAGGATCAGCCAAAGGTTGGTTGTTCGTTTCCATTTCAGGTACGTGAATATCAATCACCGATAACAATGTACACAAAAATAAAAGTTCATCCTCGCACCTATATCATACCGGAATGGCCAGATTTTGCTTATGGAACCGATGATTTCGGATTAACGCTTGCATATAGCAAAGGCAATGCGGGAGACACCATCAGCCTTCGGGATTTCCGTCGAGGCGACGACCCGCGCCGAGTTCACTGGCCTCAAACAGCACGACTTGGTCATCTGGTGGTTCGCGAGCAGCAGGCTTCTATTAAGCCACGATTGACAATCCATCTGGAGGATCCGTCACAATACAAAGGATGGACACTGGAATGGGCGGTTCGATTGGCAGCAAGTTTTCTTGAAGGTGCACAGAAACAAGGCTGGCAGTGTGATTTGAAACTTGGTCATGAAGATGGTGAAAACGCCCGCTATTTTCACCATAGAACAGCACAGTTTTATCTGGATCTTCTAGCGATCTATGGATTTGATCATTCATTCGATACGATCAATTCCGATGCCTGTTCAGACGAGGTTCCGCGAGACCAATTGCAAATCAGGATTGTTTCAGCAGATTCGGAAACCAGATGGCCTGTCGCAACCCAGGAGTTCTTATTACTGGGTCGTTCAAACCATGAATTCTATTCAAGCCAGCCTGCGTGGTTGCATTTTGAGGAAGAGTCGGATCTGAAACAATGGCTCAAAATCAGCGAGGTGATTTCATGACAGAGCGACCGGATAAAATGCTGCTCAAATGTCAGTTCCTGACCACTCTGATCTGTATGTGTTCGATAATACTGATCGAACAATCCCGGATGATTCCTGGTTCTGAACCGAATCGATTGCAACTCTGGGTAGCTGCACTTGCTTGTCCTTTCTTCGCAATAATCGGTGGTATGATCAGTCAGTTTGCAAGATCAAATCGACTGATCTACTTGATGTTTTGCGCTATGGGATCGATTCCATTTGCAGAGATGTTGTATCGGTGGCAATCAGGGCATTCCATACCGACGCTGGAAAAGAACCTGATGTTGGCGATTGAATGTCTGATTGTGGTGATGTGTCTTTTCACTCAGCAATGGAAAATTCGTCGACTGAGTCTATTTCTGGCTGGACTCATGGCGATTATGAGCTTTGCAGTGATTCCAGAAATGCAAGGCTTATCTATGGGAGTCATGATTCAGATCATTGTTGCATTGCCTTTGTGGCTTTATTTTGAACATCGATTTGCTGGTCCCAGGCGAATTCAAGAGAAAGTGGATCAGACAATTGAAGAACCTGCCAAAATTCGAATACGAAATCGTCCTGCAGTACTTCGTATGATGATTTGGATAACAATTCTGGCGGTTGCATCTTACCTTTTAAAAGGCGATCGCCAAATTCGCTATGTGATTGCTGAGTGGGTTGGCAGTTCTGGAGGAACAGGCGAAACCGATGAAATGGCAACATCGGGAGTAGGAGATGGCCCGAATGAGGTGGCTGCGAGTCAGAATGCGGAATCCGTCGGATTTACAGACAGCGAAATATATCTGGAAACAGATCGGCCGAGCCTGTTTGACGCATTTAACGAGCAATATGGCGAACCATTTAAGCGTCAGAAGGTGGAACGCATGCAGGCCATGGGGCCTCAGAATATGAAAGAAACAGAGTCGCGTCCGAAAGAGAATCTGGAAGCTGGTCGAACATTTGAATTACAGCGTCAACAGGCAGATAAGTCAAGAAAAATTGAAGACAGACCTGCCATAGCACTTGCATTTGTTCAGGGCCCGGCAGATACCAGACTGAAACTTGCATCGTTTGACCAGTTTGATGGTAAAACGTGGTCGATGGAACATGATTGCAATGATAATTGTCAATTATCATCCGAAATCAAGACGAATAAGAGCTGCTGGTTCTGTCTGCATTATCCTTATCCAGTGACAGAACTGTTTCAAGAGACCGTAAATCATAAGATCAAGCTGGCGAATCTGGATACATCCGTGCTTCCAGCCCCGGCAAATCTTTGGAAGTTTCATGTAGGCGGGATACGTGAATCGGAGATGTTTGGCTGGGCGGGTGTGAATGTGATCCGTATTAAGGACCGCACGTTTCCAGCTGGGACAACACTTGAAACACAGTCTCGCCGGGTTTCTCGCAAGCAACTCATTCAGTTGCATTTTCATGACTTGATATCGAAGTCAAAACACGACAAACATTTCCAAGGAAATGGCACTGATATATTGTCTGTGTCGGTGCGCAATCTGGTTGAAAGCTGGAATCTTGGCACGGAAAGGTCATGGATTCAGGTTGAGAGATTGATATCGCGATTGAAAAATCATGCTGTTTTGGAAACAGGGTTGGATTCACAGAGAATTGAAGCAAATCGAGTTCCGCTCGAACAATCGGCGGATCCGATTACGGATTTTCTGGTGGATCGCCGGAGTGGCCCGGATTATCTTTTTGCGACATCGGCAGCGACCATTCTCAGAACACTGGGCTATTCCTGTCGTCTAGTGAGTGGTTTTTATGTGGACCCAGAGACATACGATGGCAAGAAAGCGCATTATGCCCTGACTTCGAAGAACTTGCATTTCTGGGTTGAAATATTGCTACCAAATTCCATTTGGGTTCCAATCGACCCATCTCCAGGTTTCGATACGGAATATGCTCACGAGACGTATGCGGACATGGTCTTCATCTGGGGATGGTTCGTCGTGAGCTGGATTGTGCGAAATCAAATCGCAATTCTGACCATCTCAGTCATTTTCAGTATCATCTTTCTGTTACGTAGATGGCTGTATGACCAGGTCATAGTGTTTTATTTGAATACAGTGCCCGTTGCGTGTGATCGTTCAAGGGTATTGGCTACGGTGCGTCATTTAGAGTGGAGAGCCGGCCGGTTTTTCGGTACGAGACCGCTAGACCGTTCATTTCGGTACTATTTCCAGTCATTACCGATTCAATTGGAGAAGCACGAGAGATTAATCCAGCTTGGTGAATGGGCGGCCTATGCGCCTTTGGAGAAGGGGGCAGATTATAAGTCGAATGAAATTCGTGAAATCTGTCAGAAAGCGGTGTCTGAAATGAGTTGTTCATTTCTCAGACGGTTTAAACATTCAAAAGGAGGCGAACAATGACACATGTCATCGATCATCGCGAAAAGCTGATAGATTTGAAAAACGCTTTGAATCGAGTGATTCTAGGCAAGACGGAGCTGGTGGAAAATGTTGTGGTTTGCCTGCTTTCGCGTGGGCATATCCTGCTTGAAGATTTACCTGGCCTTGGCAAGACCACTCTCGCCAAAGCGTTGGCGATTGCATTGGGCGGGCGGTTTGCACGAATTCAGTGCACGCCTGATTTAATGCCTTCAGACGTGACAGGGTTCCAGGTGTTCGACCAAAATAAACGAGAGTTTCAATTCCTGCCTGGGCCGGTTTTCTCGGATATTCTTTTGGCTGATGAGATTAACCGCACATCGCCTCGGACCCAGAGTGCATTGCTGGAAGCGATGGCAGAGCGACAGGTGACGATTGACAATCTGGCCCGGCCTTTGGCGAAGACGTTTTTTGTGATTGCCACACAAAACCCGGTTGATCAACACGGGACTTATCCTTTGCCTGAAGCCCAGCTTGACCGATTTGCCATGAAGCTGAGCATGGGTTATCCGGATCGGGCCAGTGAATCGCAATTGTTGAAGGAGTCGGTCGGTACAGCGTCCATGGACCGTGATGAATTGCAATCCTCCGTGACAATTCACGACCTTGAACAGTTGCAACTGGAGGTCAGTTGTGTGGCCGTTTCCGAACCAGTGCGAGACGAGTTGATGAATCTTGTGCAAAGCGTTCGTGAAAATCGACGGTTTAGTAATGGGTTAAGTCCGCGAGCCGTACTGCTGTGGCAAAGGCTGGCCCAGGCAAGAGCGTATGTCCATGGACGTGATTTTGTGATTCCCGATGACCTGCGGGATGTTGCTCCAGGATTATTGAGTCTTCGCATAGCGGGTCATTCGAATGCGTCTGCAACAATTGAATCCATTCTATCCAAAGTACCTGTAGCCCCAATGGTGGTTCCATCGAAAGCAGGATCACAATGAATTGCGAATACCTGGAAATTCGTTCCATTCGTTTTGTTGGACATTTTCTCGTGTTATGCGCCTTGGTGGCCATACCAAGTGGATGTTCAGGAAAGCCTGCTGACAATTTGAGTGTCGCCTGGAAGCTGGATGAGCATGGGAATCCGGACTTTAAGCCTAAGAACTATTTGGATGCCATTTCTCAGTTGAAAGTCCGATTCCCGAAAATTGTCGATCAGGTCGGAGTGGATCGATCCGAGTCGATTCTGCAGTTTCAACAAATCGTCCGCTGGCTTCCGGAATTTGCAGCAGATACGGATATTAAACGAGGAGACTGGGAGCAAATCCACATGCTTTGCCAAACGATTCTCAAATTGGCGGAAACTCGCAAGTCGAGCTTTTTTCAATCCGAACAGAGCAAAGATTTTGAGGACTATATGAATCAATTGAGCAAGCTGATCCCTCAGAAACCGGCACTTGCCCAACAATCCGCGAAATAACAATCCAAATACAACAATCGATTCAAACGAAGGTGACATAATCATGGACCAAAGTATTCTCTGGGGTGGATTCTTACGGATTTGTCAGGCGACAGTGCAAGCCGCACCATTCCTATTGACAGGCTTGTTTGTGGCTGCAATCTTTAGACGGCTTTTGGGCGAAGATAAAACCCGAAATCTATTTGGCAGTGGTTCGAAGAGTTCGATCGTAAAAGCATGGCTGATTGGCATGTTGTTGCCGGTCTGCTCGCTCGGTGTGATCCCTGTCGTTCGACAGATGAAAAAATCGGGGATTTCGGGTGGAACAATTCTAGCATTTGCCTTGGCAGCACCGCTTTTTAATCCACTTTCGCTGATGTATGGATTAACCTTGTCAAAGCCTTGGACCATACTTGTTTTTTCGATCATGTCATTATTGGTCATCACGGTGACGGGTCTGTTTTGGGATCGAATCCATCGGCAGCCAGAAATTCAGGACGAGCAAGAACCTCTGATGCCCAAGGGGTTACCTCGAATTATATCTGTTGGCCTGCATGCGTCTCGTGAATTGGCAGGCCCGACACTGGGCTTGATTTTTATGGGATTGCTTGGTGTTGGAGTTTTATCATTTGCCTTGCCCATGGGGAGCTTGCAGAACGATATGGGCCATGACAACCCGATGGCTCCGATCATCATGACTGCCGTGGCTCTGCCTGCTTATGCTTCACCCATGACGGCCATGGGCCAGTTGGGATCCATGTTTCAGCATGGAAATTCGATTGGAGCCGCTTTTATTCTGCTCACATTTGGTGCCGGAATGAATCTTGGACTGATCTGGTGGATGATCGGCAATTACGGAATCAAGGCCACCGGCACGTGGATTTCACTCCTGCTTGGAGTTGTTCTGTTGCTGTCATACGCGATTGAAAGGCCACTTTATCCGGCAGACGCCGAACCCGCCAATCATACTCATGCATTTGATATTTATTGTCAGCCGTTTGAAAGAGGCTCAACTGCGCTGGCTCAATCGGTGAAAAGCAAGTTGAAACAAGACACTCAGCCATTTGAAATTGTCAGTCTTGAAATTCTGGCTGTGATCCTTGTAAGCGGGATTGGATTAAGGATCTTTGACCCTCATCAAAAGCTGGAGACGTGGTTGGCCAAACCTCGCCCTGATTCATCCCAAAGCCGCTGGAACATTGATGTCCCTGGATCAGTGCTTGGACTGACCGGTTTGGCGATGATCGTCGTTATCAGCATTGTTGGGTGTTTTGCATTTTATCCTGAAAAAAATGAATGTATGGAAGAACTGAGGCTGGCCAAGGTTGAGGCGTTTACCGCCGCACTTTCAGGAAATCATACTCAGGTGGCACGCTGGATTCCCGTTTGCGAGGATTGGCTGAGGCGAATGCAGGTGGGGGTCTATCTTCGTGAATGGTCACTGAGCGACTATCATCGTGCCAGAGCCAAAGTTTTTCAGCAATGGCTCGAACTGATTGAGCATGAAGCAGAAGAGGGTCACCAGGATGAAATCCGTAAGCTTGTCAGTAATGCGGATCAAACCTATATGCGGTTGAGTCGGGCATTTCGAACAGAATGAGCCGATTCAGAAGAATCATTCTCAAGTTTGCCTCATTGATTAGTCGAATCGTCGGTGCACGCGGTTGTTCAACGGACTGAGCCGGGAAAACCGCTCGGCTTATGTGGTTCGATGTGCCTGCGACTCCGCGCCCGACGGCCGGGTTCAGGGCACCGTCGATCACGTGCGGCTTTTTCCGCTGAGGGCCGACGTCCTCTGGACCTACCCCGTGCATGAGCAGATCCTGCCCGCCTTGCGTCGTGCCGGTGTGCCGGTCGAATGGACCGACATTGCTGTTCGCCACACGGGATACGTCGATGAAGCAGTCCGCCGCCGCAAGCTCGATCGGGATTCACGCATATTGGAACGCCTGTTGGAGGAATCGCCGGACGAACCGTTCGTGCGGTTTAACCTGGGCTTCATCGCCGTCGAAAAGAGCGAGTGGGAAAAGGCTCTGGGGCGTTTTCAACCGAGCCTGGACTGTTCCGCGCCGGATGACTCGATCACCCGAAAGCTCTACGCCCTGATCGCCAGATGCCAGCCTGTTTTCTTGTTTTGCACAGCAGACATTTCTTCATGGCATACAAGGGCTTGCGCCGAATGAAAAGTCTTGTTTTTCGGTTCTGTTCTCTGATGCGGCTTGGCATCAGGCATCTTGTTTTGCACAGTGAACTGTTCTTCTTTCTGGCAAGGGGTTTGCGTTTTCTCTTCAGACTTGAAAACTGTTGACATGATGCCTGCCTTACGATTCAACCCACACCTGTTGAGATGTCACGATTGAACAAGATTTAACGAATGCGACATATCTGAATGACTGTGTTAAGTTTAATGGTTGTAATGAATTTGGCATTTCGGGTCATACCAGTCTAATGATTGAGTGAGGTCATGTGAAGAACGCAGTCGTATGATCAACGAATCGGTCTCCGGAGAGACCTATCTGATTTTATGAGAATAGCAAAAAACTGTTCCGGGATTAGCGGTTACGGCGTCATGACTCGTGGAGTAACGCAATTTCGTGTTTTTTGTGTGAGACTTTCAATTCTGGATCAGTTAGATTCAAACCCAGTGTGCTATGGGTTCGTATTGTTGCAGATGGTTAAAGGCATTACACTCACTTTACCCTGAATCCAGAGATCGCCATGCCGACCCCCGAACACCAGCTTGAAAATTCTCTCATTGAGAAGCTCCGTACTCTCAAATACGAGTACCGGCAGGACATACGCGACCGTGCTACGCTTCCCTCTCCTGGGGTGGCGGCATGAGCAAGAAGATTATCATCATTGCTGGCCCGAACGGTGCTGGGAAAACGACCTTCGCCCGTTCGTTTCTCCCAGAAGAGGCGCAATGCACGCGCTTCATCAATGCGGACTTGATTGCGGCAGGGTTATCACCTTTTGCTCCGGAGGCAGAGGCACTCAAGGCGGGGCGTTTGATGCTCGAAGAAACGCTGGTTGTGTGCGTAGGGGAGAGAGCTTTGCCTTTGAGACCACCCTTGCCGGCTTCAGCTACTTGGCCCGGATCAGGCAATGGAGGGCACAAGGTTACCATGTGAGCCTGTTCTTCCTTTGCTTGCCTGATGCCGAGACGGCGATTGCGCGTGTCGCCGAGCGGGGCCGCCAAGGCGGGCACGATATTCCGGCAGAGGTGATCCGACGTCGTTTCACCGCCGGCTTGCACAACCTCGAAAACACATACAAATCCGCCGTCGATACATGGGCTAAATACGATAATGTCGGCGAACGACCGACTCTTCTAGAATGGGGAGAAAACGAATGAAAACGAAAGACATCAGTGAAGCGAAAGACCCGGATCTGCGGGCCTCGATGGCGGCCCTTCAACGCGCCGCCTTGCAGGCTCGCAAGACGGCGATTCAGACAGGCACCAACTTGGTCATCGTGAAGGACGGGCAGCTCCTGCGGATTTCCGCAGAAGAACTTAGCCAGCAAACCGAACCCATGGACGTCCAAAAACCATGAACGACCAAGACGAAAAACAACTGGTAAAGAACCTCTGGAACATTTCCGACCAGTTGCGCGGGGCCGTGAACGCAAATTAATGTAGAATGACCCGAATGCCACTAAATTAAGCTTAACCTATTGTGGTAGAGAGGGTTTCGGCTATGGGTCGAATCGCAAGAAAATCGGGGGATTCATCGCTTCTCAGGCCAGCCAAGCAAACTCGCAGCGTAATATGACGCTGCGAGTTCGTTTTTCGCAAAGACACGTATTAGGACTAATCGACGCAAGGTGCTTTCAAGTAAAGACTTACGCTTAACTTAGTGCCATGCAGAATGACCCCGTTTTTCTGTCAGGAACCATTTAGGTCAACAAATGGTTCCTGATAAATTTCCGTATTTCCGCAGCAGTGGTCAGGAGTTGTCTTGCACGTCTTTAAAGATGCCGTACTGTCTGCCATACGGACCCTTCGGGAAATTTCCATCCATTATGGCATTCCCCTGGTCGAACCCCAAGTTGTACCACAACCGCCCTTCGCGGCGCCAGTAATAAAAGTTAGTCTTCTTGTAATCGTAAACTAACTGGTCCATTGGGGCGAGTCCGCTGAAAGGTTCAATCTTCAGATTGCTGATCGTGGTCGCCTTGTGAACCTTTTCATTTTTCGACCCGAATAGCCCGCCTGGCACGAAGCCGATCGCGGTCTTGCGAAAATACCGATTCGGCCCGTTCTTACCCATATTGGCGATGTAAACGCCTTCGATGGTCACCTTGTTGATCTCTGCACCCGTAGCCTTGTTCCGTGTGGTAATCACACCACCCAAACGATCATACCCACTGTTCAATTGCATGATCCGGTGAATATAAACATTCTTGACCGTAGAGCCCTTGCTTATGGGCTTGTTGTAGCCATAGGCCCCCAGATCGATAGCCGCACCGTCGTTGCCCTGAATCAGCGTGATGTCGCTGAAGTGCTGCTCGTCCGCATAGACCTTGATCGAGTCGTCCGAATGGTGCAGATACAAATACGAGACATAGGCCTTGTCAGTATCGATTACCGGCCCGTCTGATGCACCCCTGAAGGCCCCGGGCGTTTTGACGTCAAACAGGGTTACAGATACGTCACTGCCAAGCTGGATGAACTCCTGATGGCGAATCGGCCCGTAGCCGACGCTCACACCCTCCATATGAATCGACTGCGTGCTGTGGATCTCTGTCAGGGCTGATCGAATCATGTACTGCCCCGTTACGATCTCGTCCAGCAGCGAAGCGCGGCCATTATTCCTTATTTTGGAATAAAATTCGTTCAGGTCTGTCGCGGGCACTCCGGCATTTCTGTAAGTCGTGTATCCATTGATCCGCCCAAAGCCGTTGATTTCTAACTTGCTGGCCAGTTTCGGCTTGATGATATCTAGGTAACTGTCTTTATCGTTGAAAATATTGTCAAGCGTTTTTTGTTCTGGTTGTGAAATAGCCCGCAAGTCGGATTTGCCGTGCAGTCTTTTCAAGATGTCACGCTGTGTGTTGGTGAGACTTTTGGGAAGGTGGATGACGGCCTGCGAATTGGTCAGGGGGATGTCCAGGTTGACCTTGTCACCCAGGGTAAGCGAGACATCCGTGCCGTAAAGGTCTCCCTTGGCACCCATTCCATTGACCTCATTGTAACGGTCGAGCGAGCCAATGAAACTCAGCGTATTTTTCGTGGGGGAATATCTCCATTGCGGGCGCACCAGGCCCAAATTCTGGATGGTATCATCAGGCGTGGACCAGCCAAGATCCTTTGAGATGACAGTATTATTATTGGTGGTCATGGCCGAGAGCCAGATGGCGTATGCTTTATTGGGCATATAGACTTTATTGGCATGATTGTATGGTATGATGGTCAAATGAACGGGAGCTTTGCTTGAGACTTGCAGCCCCTTGATTTCCTGACCCCAGTTGAACTGCGGACTCGACCCGTTCTTGACTTGTTCGTTTTTCAAAAAAACTGCGAAACCGGGATAAGTCGTCGAGTTGATCCCGTTGCCTTGAGTCTCGCTCACTTTGACATTAATGAATTGGTTATTGGTGTACTTGCTCGGAACTGGTATCTGATGGGTTTCCAGATAGTTGAACTTCGTATCTTTATTAGAGGGGTCTGTAGACCAACCAGGTGACCCGATTGAACCTGCGTAATACTGCTGAACGATATCGTTCGAAAGATTTTCGTTTCCGATCCAAAGTGATACTTGCAGATCGGCCGCCGTGACGGCCCGGGCTTCAAGCGACTCCAGCGCTGCGATGGTTCGGCGCTTCTGGCGTGGCAAGGTGGGGGTTCCGCCAGACTTTTTCGACAGCCAGGCCCGAATGCCAGAAAAATTGATCTTGGTAGTAGCCATAGGGTGGGGGCTCCGCTCAAATAAACAAGTATTGGCAAGCGCAGACGAGTGTTTCACCATAAGTGAGCCCGGATACGAAACAAGAGGAGACTCTTTCGTATCGCCCTGAGTTGAAAAATTCAATCTGCTTACAGGGAACCTGACTCTAAACCATCTCGACATGGAGCGTCAACACAAATCTTGTCCAGAAAAAAAGTTAACCGTTCAGTATCACAATTGATTTGTCATTTGCATGCATATCTGATTCTGACGGTATGACTTAATCGACTCGTAAAGATAATCCAAGACGTTCTGGCTTCTCAGTTTTAACGTCGTCACAACGCTCAGCATCCGTTCAACAAACCGTTCTCCCAACTGACTATGATTTCCGTAACTGCACTTGCGCCAAATCACCGCTCCACGAACTGTCCGCTCTGCGAAATTGTTCGTCGGCTCCACTCCTGGTATCCGGCTAAAATTCCACAACGGGACGGGGAAAAGGGGGCATTCAACATTAATCTGCGAGCACATATCGAGGAAAGCGTTGGCGCGGCTTCATCCCAAAACGCGCCACTCCCACAAACAATTGGTGGCATGCTGGTCAAAAGCCTGTTAACATACGTGTCTGTCCGATGGTGGCATGCTGGTCAAAAGCCTGTTAACATACGAGACTGTCCGATCGACAAGTTGGTTGGGGCGAAATTTTGTGTGGGATGTGTGCCATGAACCGATCATCGCTGCAAAATCTGGCGAACGAACGTAAGGTCAAGATCCACAAAGTTTAGTTGACTTAATCAATTCATGATGAAGTCAACTTGGCTTTGCTTCATATGGTTAGTATACTTGAAATTAGAACCACGGCCACCCGCTCAAAGACTCACACTTAGGAAGGCTTATAAGTGACGAAGCCCTTCCTCAAACCCAGAATCACAGGAACCCGGTTTTCCGGTGGTGCGATACCGCTAGAGGTCTTGGCTGACTTCGCCGTTCTTTCGGAAACGATTCGCGAAGTGGCGAAATGGAAGTGCCGTGAAGCGAACCCCAACCGGAGTCGCGTCCCAAGTAGCTTCCAACTTAATATGTCATATTAAGTCGGCAAAAATGGGCGGAATGTCAGGTTTGTCTGGCATTCCAAACATGCTGAAGTTCAAGAGGATCATAAGATGAAGTCGCTATCTAGCCTTATCATGCTTTCGATAATCACTCAATACGCAGCGATAAAAGCTGGCGACACGACACTTCGCCGATTTGATACAGAGTATCCGGCCGGTGCGAATCGCATTCTGAAGCGATTTGAAAACTTGAAAGGTTCATATTCGATAAAGCTCGATCGATCAGGTGAATCAACTGTAGATTTTGCATTCCTGAATGGGAGAGAGTTCTTTAAACGCGCTGAAGCACTTAAGTCTCAGCGCGGCAAAACGCAAATGATCGAGAATATCCATCTGCTGTTTCGCGACGAATATTACGAACTCACAAAACGGCCGGATCAGAATCGATTCCTTTTGAGCGAACGTGGAACTGCGGCCAAAGAGGGGCTCCGCTACGAAAATCGATATGGTGTCGCTCAGATGTCGCCGCTGGGTATCCGTCCGGCGTTCTTGATTCACATGAAAAAGGCTCCGGGATTTGAGATCGTAGACGCCAAAATTCAGGATCCGAAAACAGGATATGTGCAAGTCGATGTCAAATTTGGAATAAAAGAGCCTAAAACTTCAATGCGTTACTTGCTCGACCCGTTGAACGATTGGGCGGTGATTTCTGAGGAAACCTTTGCAGGTGCAAACAGCGTCACTCAGTCTCTCATGCGGGTCGATTATGGAGCGAAACATGACGGATTCGCTTTTCCGAAAACTGTACGGCTGACAATAAGAAATCAACCTGAAGAAGTCTATCGATTTGGACCTTGGAGTACGGGAGCGACAGCAGATAATCTCTTTTCTCTGGCAAATTACCGTCTCGCTGAACCAGAAACATCCACAAACGGCAAGCCTGACACGACAGGTTTGCAATCCGTTCCGCCGCCGAGCGATTCCAGTATTATTCCGTACCTGATTGTAATTCCAGCGATCGTACTTTTAATTCTTGGAATTCGACGAATTGTCAATGCGATACGCTGAAGATCCAACACCTCTTAGACTTGATCAATTGGACAGGACTGGAGAAGGAATGACCGCAGGTTACCGAAGTGGACAGATTCGCAGGGGGCGTGGCTTCACGCTGATCGAACTCCTCATTGTGGTGAGCATGATTTCGATTCTTGTAGGATTGCTTTTACCAGCGATCCAATCTGCCCGAGAGGCGGCCAGACGCAGCCAATGCCAGAACAATCTCAGGCAGATCGGTTTAGGAGTTGCAAATTACATCTCTGTGTTTGATCAATTTCCGCGAGCACGGATCGCCAGTCAAGATATCCGTTACATTTACGATCCAGCCGTTCCATGCAGCGGGAAGCTGGATCGAAGTTATCTGGTCGCAATTTTGCCATATGTCGAGCAGAAATCATTGTATGACGCTGTGAATCATTCATTATGGATCTTTGGTAGGGAACAACGTACGGTCCTTTCAACTGTGGTTAATATCTTCACTTGTCCAAGTGATTTTGGTGCGGGCGTGAAAAAACTCGGCAGACTTGAGTTTCAATCATCAGAATTCAATCTTGAGAGTGACCGGTTCGCCAAGGTCGTCGGAGCCAGTTACGCGGCGAACCACGGTTCGAATTTGACTCCGGCTCTTCCAAGCCCGGCCTACGGTTGCCAGATACCACCTGGTGCAGCCGCGGCTGTCAACGGTTGCATTACGGATCTTCCCAACGTCACGTTTGCTTCGGTGACGGACGGCACAAGCCATACGCTGATCGTTTCGGAAATGACATCGCAAGTGCTTGCTGGCATTAAAAGCCCGCAATTTCCGTTCCCATATTCTGAACTGTTCGGAATTTGGACTTCGGGCAATTTTTACAATACACTATTCACTTCACACTATCCCCCGAATTTATATCGATTTGTGAAGCCAAACACCGAAGCTGCCGGACTTGCAGCATCAAGCATGCATCCAAAGGGCCTCAATTGCCTGATGGCTGATGGTTCTGTGCACTTCGTAAAGGAGACAATTGATTCAAGGAATGGCTTGGAAACCCGTGCGGGTGTTTGGCAGAAACTTGCAACCCGAAATGGTGGAGAATTGATCGACGCAGGGGCTTACTGAATGTGTTCACAATGCCAATTGCCACGTAAATGGGGTAATTCTGCAGAATGACCCCATTTACGTTCGATCAATCTCACTTGGGTATAGTATGGATTTAACTTCTTCGCCCCGCCCGCAGTGTCGTCGATCAGGCTCCTGCCAACATCATCGATCTTGTTATCAACAAGTTTCAGAGCGTCATCGCCCTTGGATTTAAGAGCTTTCCCGCCGAGTTTCATCAGCGACTTTTCGGCCTTGAGCGACGATTTCACCACCCCCTTGACGACCGACGCACCACCAAACGTCAATAATTCCAAGCCCAGCATGCCGACATTCAGCCCTAAACCCAGATTGTCTCCCTCTTTATAAGCCCGGTAGGCATCGCGGGCCGATCCATAGAC
>CAMCFM010000021.1 GCA_945874095.1 Candidatus Kuenenia stuttgartensis | reverse complement strand
CTCCTGCACCAGCACCTTCCACAGTTCCTGCCCCGAATCCCAGCCCCGCGATTCCATCGCCAGGCGCAGGTGTATTTCTTGACAGGGCAAAGATTACGGAAATCCTGAAGGTCGAGAATCCGCTGATCTGGCCGATGATTCTCTGCTCGGTTGTCGCTCTTGGATATTTTCTCGACCGCTGGTTTTCACTTCGCAGATCGCGCATCGTGCCACGCGACTTCGTCAACCGGTTCCTTGACCGACTCGGTTCCGGAAAGCTCGACCGCGACCGTGCTTTTGATCTGTGCAAGGCAAACGATACACCGGCCTCACGCGTTTTCTCGCAGGTACTAATGATGTGGGGCGAGCCTGCCGGCCAGATTCGCTCTGCCATAAGTCAGGCTGTTGGAATGGAATATATGCTATTGCGTAAAAATATTCGTGTGCTCAATGCCACCGCTACACTGGCCCCTTTGATCGGCCTCCTGGGAACTGTGGTGGGGATTATCGATTCGTTTAACGCTCTCGGAGCCAAAAATGTCCCATCAAAAAGTGCGGCACTTGCTGAAGGGATTGGGCTGGCGCTTGTCATGACCGCGCTCGGTCTGGTGGTCGCCATTGGCTCCGTCACAGCCTATTACTATTTGCTGGGCAAGCTCGACTCGATGATGGTCAGCCTGGAGCAGGAATCTCTGCGTGTGATGGAACTTGTGGCAAGTCATTCGAATCGGCCAGGTGGAGATCGTCGGGCAGGGCATCTGGAAATGCCTCGTGGGATCGATTCACGCATCGCCTGATATCGGCTTGTGAAACATCCATGAAAGATTTCTAAATTCAGATTGATGTTGCGATTGGGCAACATCTGAGGTGTGACAGGAGATTTCTCGAACATGCATTACGGTCACGCTTCTGCCGAAGAGCAGCCTTATATCAATATGACCCCCATGGTCGATGTGATTTTGTGCCTTCTAGTATTTTTCCTCGCCGCCACAAAGCTTTACGACTGGGAGCAGTCAGAGCTTCCTGTGCAGGTCCCCGAAGTCAGTTCCGCTCGACCTGCGACGGAGCCGCCGGACGATCTTGAGGTGTCGATTGTGAGGGCAGGTCTTGTGGATGTTCGCGGCCAATCATATGATCTGAAGACACTGGCATCGGTTTTGAGCGAAGCGAAGGGCCGATACGAAGATCAAGGGGTCTTGATCAAAGGTGACGCCCAGTTGACGTATCAGGATGTGGCCGATGTTCTGGCAGCCTGCGACGTGGCTCGGATCCGGTCCGTCAGACTTGCTGTAAAGCCAAAGTTTGAAGCAGGTTCTGCTGGACCAGTGCGATAGTGGTCATCATCAGAAAGGCCGGCAAAACGTGGAGTGGCTTGAATCGATCCGTCATATTTTGAACGCTGAGAATGTCGTCAAACTCGGTTATGTGGTGATGACTCTGGTGATTTTCACCGAGACGGGTTTGCTCATCGGTTTTTGCCTGCCCGGCGATTCACTTCTAGTGACTGCCGGAGTCTTTGCGTCGCCTGCAATCGAGCAGATTCCGAATCTTGCTCCCTATAAGCTCGATATCCTCTGGCTCAACCTTCTCCTGATCCCGGCCGCCATTCTCGGCGACACCGTGGGCTATTGGATTGGTTACCATTCCGGTAAGCGATTATTCAAAAAAGAAGAGTCGTTACTGTTCCACCCAAAGCACTTGCAGCGTGCTCAGGATTTTTATGTGGAGCATGGTGGGAAAACGATCATCATCGCCCGATTCATCCCGATCATTCGCACCTTTGCGCCGATTGTGGCTGGAATTGGCCAGATGAACTACATTCGATTCCTTCAGTTCAACGTGGTCGGAGGGATACTCTGGGTCATGGGCCTGACGAGTGTTGGCTTCTTCCTCGGCCAAAAATTTCCATGGCTCGTCAATTCGCTTGAGAAACTGATCATCGCAGTCGTTTTCCTTTCGATCCTGCCGCTGTTGATTCATGGTCTCAAGGATCGTTTGAAAGTCCGAAAAACCAAATCCTTGAATTGAAGACTTGCGAATCAAGAGTCCTATTTCAACAATAGATCCTGCGTCGCTCGGAACTCACGCTTCGGCAAAATAGATAGAAAAGCAGAATTCGCCATGTCATCAGAAGTCATGATTCCTGAGCTGGTCGTATTTGACATCGCCGGTACCACGGTTGTGGACAATGGCGAAGTGGCTCGCTGTTTTCGCGAAGCGCTTTCCGAAGAGGCTCTGGAGTTTCCTGAGTCGAGTATCAACGCCATCATGGGCTTGCCCAAGATTCTTGCGATACGTCAGCTACTGGCTGAGTTTGCGCCTGAGCGTACAGAGCCGGGCCTGGATCAAAGCATCCACGACGACTTTGAACAGAGGATGATGGATTATTATCTGGACGACCCTCAAGTCAGGGTCTATCCTGGGGTGCTTTCTCTGTTCAGGCAGCTTCGTGAACATGGGATTGCTGTGGCGGTGAACACGGGGTTCCCAAGGTCGATTCTAGATTCAATTCTGGAACGGCTGAACTGGAGGGTGGGCCGTACTCTGGACGCAGCGATTGCATCCAACGAATCTCCTAAAGGCAGGCCCCATGCCGATATGATTCAGCTTCTCATGAAGCGGCTGGGGCTGGACGATGCCTCGAAGGTGGCCAAGGTGGGTGATACACCGTCCGACATTGGAGAAGGCAAGGCGGCTGGATGTGGCTGGGTGATCGGGATCACACATGGCACTCATACCAGAGACGAGCTGAAAAAGTGTGAGCCGACCCATTTGGTGGGTAGTATCTCCGAGCTTGCCAAAATTTGGGGCCTTCGGATACCTGTAGAGGATTTGAAGGTCTGATCGTCCGATAACGAAAATGGATAATACCCGGCGAAATTGATCTTGTCAGATTTTGCAGATTTTGCAAAATGCAACAAAGATAACGTGCGAGATGTACGTTAAGGCTGTCCCGGGCAAGGATGCGGGCCGTCAAAAATCGGCTAAGGACACGCAGGACAATGAAAAACTTCTTCCGGCTTTTGACCTTCTCTTGGCCATATCGAAGCCGGTTCTACTGGTCGCTGGTGTGTGCGAGCGTGGCGGCTCTGATGTGGGGCGCCAATATCTCGGCCGTTTTCCCGCTCCTGAAGATTCTGTTTTACAGCCAGAATGCACAGGTCTGGGTGAGCGACCAGATCCGCGAATCAAGTGTGGAATCGAAGGTGATCGAAGCCCGCCTGGAAGAAATCCGGCGAGTCAGCGATCAGATTCTCCACAATACGATCGACGCCAACCAGATCAAGGAAACCCTGAGATCTTATGCGGATCAGGAGCTTAAAAGCCGCCCTGACCTGACAAAAGCGCTTGAGATGTCGACTCAGCCTGAGTCGCGAGTGGCATCGAAACCGATCGATCCCCTTGAGCATCGAATCGCTGAAGCCAGACATAACGAACTGGCTGGAATCGCCATTCCCGCTCTTGCCAAGAACAAAGGCGAGTTGAACCGCCGGGCTGAGAAGCTCAGCGACGAACTTTCGTCATCCAACCTTTGGAACCGTCGATACTTGCGAATTCAGCCACTGGTGAATTCGTACCTCCCGGACGATGGCTTCCACACACTTGTGGGGCTTCTCTGCATGGTGATGGGTATGGTGGTGGTGAAGGGGATATTTCAGTTCTTCCAAGATGTTCTTGTGGCTGATCTTACGCAACTCTCTCTGTTCGAGATCAGGCGTCAGATGTATCGCAAGGTTCTAAACCTTGACATGGCCAGTTTTGAAACCATGCCGTCAGCCGAGCTCATGGCCCGGTTCACCAACGACATGGAAATGATGGCCCAGGGCATCAACACAATCGCCGGTAAGCTGATCCGCGAACCTCTCCGGATTGTTTCATGCCTTTCCGTGGCCTTCTGGCTGAACTGGCGTCTGACACTTCTGGCCTTGATTGTGGTTCCAATTTCAGCTGTGACCACTGCCCGGGCAGGCAAGATTCTGAAAAAAGCGGTTCGCAAGTCGCTTGAAAGTGTCTCGTCGATTTATCGTCAACTGCAAGAGACATTCCAAGGGATTCGCGTTGTAAAAGCATATAATCGAGAGCGTTACGAGCGTCATCGGTTCTATCGCGAGATCAAGGGGCTTTACAAGAAGTCTGTCAGGGTGGCGACTATCGACGCCATCTCCGATCCCGCACTCGAACTGCTGGCCATCTCCTCGGTTTGCATCTGCCTTTTAGCAGGTTCTTATCTGGTTCTTCGAGAGACCATGTTCCTCGATCTTGGACTATTTCGGATCCAGCTTTCCAGTAAGTTGATGTCGATTGAAGACCTTCTGACACTTTATGCCATGCTGGCGGGTGTTTCGGATCCGATCCGTAAACTTTCCAACGTGCATGCCAAGATTCAGAGAGCCGCTGCAGCTGCCGACCGGATCTGTGCCTTGATGGACATCGAGCCACAAGTCAAGAACCTTCCAGGCGCAACCCGCAATGTAAAGCACACTCTGAGTATCGAATTTGACCGGGTAAGCTTCAGCTATAATGGCCGCGACCCGATCATTCGAGACCTTTCGCTGAGGGTACGTCATGGCGAGACCATCGCCTTTGTCGGCCACAACGGCTGTGGTAAGACCACTCTGATGAGCTTGCTCCCAAGATTCTGGGATGCTCAGTCAGGATCGATCCGAATTGACGGTGTCGATACTCAGGACATGCACCTGACGGCCCTCAGAGGGCTTATGGGAATTGTGACACAGGACACCGTTCTGTTTGCGGACACCGTGGCCAACAATCTTTCGTTCGGCGATTCCAAACTCAGCCGAGAGCAGATTATTGAGGCTTCCAAGAAGTCCTATGCCCACCAGTTCATCATGAATCTGCCAGAGGGTTACGACACGGTTCTGACCGATCGCGGTTCGAATCTTTCTGGTGGTCAAAGGCAACGGCTGGCTCTGGCCAGAGCCATGTTGCGTGACCCGGCCATTTTGATTCTGGACGAAGCTACAAGTGCTGTGGATATCGAGGATGAAGCCTTGATCCGCCGCGCCATTGAAGACTTTGCCCGCGATCGTACCACCTTCATCATCTCCCACAGCCTGAGCACTATGTCCTGCGCTGACCGGATTGTGATGATGAATCAGGGCAGGATCGAAGCCATCGGCACCGAAGATGAACTGAGACGAGGGAACCCGATGTTCCGCCGCCTTCATGAGATCCATTATCAGCGCGAAAGTGCCTGATTTGGAAACGCTGATCATCTGAAATTCAATTCGAGAGGGCGAAAGCCCTCTCTTTTTTTGTTAAATCTGGCCGCCCAGCACAGCAAGCCTCACCGCACCCACCACAACCACAGATTCGCCCAGAGCCGCCGGAACCACGTCGGTCATGCCCTTAAAGGCATCCATCGTATGGTCATTCAGCGATTGACGCACCACATTGCCCCAAACATCGTCTGGCAAGAGGCTCACGCCTCCGCCCAGGATGATCCGCTTTGGAGCGACAAGATGCACCACATGGGATAGGGCCAGACCAACACTTTGGGCTGCACTTTTCAGAACCATCGACGAGCGCTCATCGCCCGCCCTGGCTGATTCGTAAACCGCTTGCACGCTGTCTTTTCCGGCACGTCGTTGGATCGACCATCCAGAGGCAACCAGCTCCAACTCCTGCAAGCTGCCAGGTTTGTCCGGGTCAGGAATCCACAAGTGGCCGATTTCCATCGCTCCCCGGCCAGCTCCCAGGTGAATATTTCCTCCTAAAATCAGCCCTCCACCAATACCGCTACCCACGGTGATATATGCTAGAGGATCAAATCCTTGTCCAGCCCCTGACAAAGCTTCTCCCAATGCCGCTGTGTCAGCATCATTGCGAACCGTCACAGAATCGGCACCGGTTTCCGACTTCAACCAATCCGCCAGCTTAAACCCTGCCCATCCATCAATTTGATGCGATTGCAGAATCGATCCATCCACTGAATCGACAGGTCCGCCAAAACCGACTCCCCAGTGAGTAGGCTGATCGTGGTCGATTTTTTGGGTGGATTTCGCTTCCTGATGGATTTCCAGAATTTGACGACGAATCCCGGCTGCACCTTCGCTTGGTACAATCGTTCGTCGCAAAACCCACTGAAGTTTTCCGGTGGTATCTCCACGACCGACTTGCAGCTTCGTTCCGCCAATTTCCAATCCCAGATAATTCATGGACGAGCAATCCTGCTGTAGTGAAACAACTTGCGCTGCTTAAATTGCTTCCGGCCCATAAAATCGTTCGACAAGCCTTGGGACCTTTTGGGCCACCTGATCGGCGATCCGGTCAAGCTCGGGTTTTGTCAAAGCACTGACCGATTCCACAGCCGGTCGCCTGGCAACGGTGTAAATCTGAATCCGGTCGATCTGGCCACCATCGGCCAGAATGTCATTGAGTCGATCACAAAAGGCGTCGATTTCGGCTTCGGAAGGCGCTTGCCCATCCACTCTCATGAACAGGGTTTGAATCACCAGAGGTCGCACCAGTGCCGCTTCGTGCAGGTTGGTCAGAATTCGGTGGAACGGGATCAGGCTTTTGTCGATCTGCTTATAATAAGGCTCTGTACCGGCGTCGAGCTTGGCCCAGATTTCGCCTTGATTGGCGTCCAGAGTGGTCAAGGCCTCGTTCACTTTTGGCCTGTGAAACATGGTGGCGTTGGTGATGAGGACCATTTTGACATGGTCCAGCCCCTTGGCCTTTTTCAGTTCCGCCACACGTTTCACGATCACGTCAAAATCGCGGGCGGTGGTTGGTTCGCCATCGCCTGAAAACGCGATATCGTTCAGCCTCTGTAGCGGTTCAGGGACATTCTGGAACTCTGGCTCATGAAAAAGCTGCTTCGATTCCACCATGTCAATCGTGGCCGCCAGTTCACTGAGGATCATCTCGGTATCCACAAACCGTGTTACGGCCGAGGTTTTGCGATCTACCTGACAGTAGATGCAATCGAAGTTGCAAATCTTGTCTGGGTTTAGGTTTACGCCTATCGAGACGCCACGGCTCCGGCGCGAGATGACCGGATAGACGTAAGTGTTGTCTCGAAATGTGCGTGGGTGATCCAAGTGCTGGTCGATGACAATCGGCTCTTTTTCTGATGCGGACATTGCAAAAACCTGCTTCTGTTCAGGCTGGCCCTCTGGCGTTCATCTCTTCATTATAGCGATAATCAAAAGGCCTCGGACAGTATGAGCGTTGAAACTTCTCACCAATCGACCGTTGAAGCACCTGCGAATTTTCGAGTGACGGATGAACATTCTGGACCAGCCCATCATTCGATTCCTCTTTGTGGCCGCCTTGCCGTGGCTATCAGCGGCTTTCTTGACGCGTCGAAATCGATGGTCTGAATCCCGCTGGCTCGATCTTTCCATTCGCATTCAGACAGCTCTGCTGGTCGTCATTTTTTCAGCCCAGCTGGCAGGAGGCCTCGGCCTCTATCGATTCACTGAGCCGTGGCTGGCTCCCTTGATTTATCTGGTTCTTACAAAATGCTTTGCCACTGCCAAACAGGATCCCACAACGCTCATCGCCTCTCCAAGTAGCCGTTGCGACATGCTGCTCAGCAGCCTGGCGTTTTCGATGATTTTTCTCGACTTCGGGCGACTGGTGGTTCCATCACTTGTAGGGGCAGTCAAAGTTGTCAGCGATGCGCCGATTTATCACTTGTTTTTTGCGGCAAAGTGGTGGGTGGCTGGCAAAATCTACTGGATACCCATCCCGTTTGGAGAGAGTGCCGCACCCTATTTTCCAGCCAACGGTGATTTATGGTTCATGACACTCGTAGGATGGACCGGTAATCTGGCACTGGCCAAGGTCGGACAAGTCCCCTTCTGGTTTTTAGCTGGCTGGTGGATCTTTCAGCTCTGTCAAAGGCTTGGCTCAAGCCGAACCAGCAGCCTGATTGCATCTGCCATCTGGATGACATTGACGCCTCTGGCCCTATTTACATTTGAAGCCAATGTGGACACCATTTTTGCGGCGTGGTTCATCGGAAGTGTTTTGTTTTATGTCGAATATGACTTGCGATGTCATCCGGATATTTCAATGGAGAAGCCTGGAAACAATCGCCTGATCCTGCTCCATTCCCTGCTCGCGGCTGGATTGGCCTGGGGTACGAAAGCTCCGGGGCTGGTTTTTATTCCTCCCTGGATATTGTTTGTCACTTTGATGGAATTTCGGCGAAATAAAAATGCTGGGTATTTACAAAATATCCTGAGATTTATCACCAGTTGGCTGATTTCCATGACACCGGTTTTATTCTGGTGGGGGCGGAATATGGTTGAGACAGGGAACCCGTTGTATCCACTCCCGGTGGAAATGGGTGGAACCACAATTTTTGAAGGCTGGTATGGGCCAGATGTGATGCAGCAGAGTCCTTATTATTTGCCATTCAGCGAATGGAGAGCATTTATTGACCAATTGCTCGCCGTAATGGATCCAAGAATTCTTCCTGTCGTGATGATTGCAATGACTTGGTGGAGTCTTTCAAAACCATCCGATCAGAGATCAAAAGACCGATGGGTAAGCTGGCTTGCATTGATTGGAATCGTGACAATCGCAATTTATTGGTGTTTTGTGCCTTATCGTACACAACAACGATTTTTTCTCCACGGACTCGCACTTTTTGGCCCAATTCTGGCGAGATTTATGGATCGGTTGAAACTGGTACAGATTCTGGCTCTGATTCTTCTGGTTTTGCATGTGACATCGCCACAGGGCTGGCCGCTTGCCGCAGTGGGCCGCGAGCCGGACTGGGATCTGTCGCCAATGATCCCGAATTCCATGCCGGGGCTGGTGCCTGTAACAGAGATTGTCGCCAAGCTCGGAAATGGCGATTATCACTCGATTGGATTGATATTGTTTGTGTCAGGATCTATTGGGGCGTTTTTATGGTTTCAGAAACGATGGGAATGGAGATTCAAAGTCGTATTGGTGGTCTGTGTGGCTGGTTTTCTGATGATGATTGCAGCCGATCGCGTCAAGTATCAAAAAATTGGCCGGGGGATGAAATATCCGGTCTTTCCAGACTATGAACGGGCTTGGTCAGCATTTGATGCTGTTACGAAAAAACAACCCCGGCACATTGCATATACGGGTACAAATCTTGCCCTGTATCTGATGGGTGCCGACCTGAAAAATTCGGTGGAATATGTGAATTGCAATGCGCACCCTGATTGGCTTCCGCATGATTATCATCTGGACCAGCCTGAAGGCAATCGACGATGGCCTGATCCTCGTCCGACCTGGGAGCGGATAGGGCCTGATTATGCAGCATGGCTCTCTAACCTGAAGTCTCGCAAGATCGATTTGATTGTGGTGGCCAGGGCCAATCCGATGGAAGGCCGGTTGAATCCATTTGATCCCATGGGTTTTCCCATCGAGAGGACCTGGATGGAACAGCACCCGGAACAGTTTACGCCGGTCTATGGGGTTCGTGAGAACGACCCGGAAATGCGGATCTATGAATTGTCTAAATAATGGCTCGTTATTGTAATCGCAGGATGGATTCTCTACCGGTGAGTTGAAACTCTGTGCGCTGGCCGGTTCGCCAGTTGGATTTGCTTAAAAACGTGGCTCTGATTAAAAGCTCTTCCGGGCATTTTTCCGCAACGTATTTCGCCAGCCCTTTTTGTATTCTTGATGCTGGGTAAGCTGGAACGCCAAGTCGGGCACGGCTCCAGAGTGTTAAATCGAGATACAGTCGATCGGCTTGAACCACGAGAAATGGCTGGAATTCCTGAGGAATATCCTGACGCGATTGGGCAGGAAAATCAATCCTCAATTGTTCCACATGGCCTGCATAAAGCGCAAACGATGGCCATGGATCCCAGAGTCCGGCACGTTCAAAAAACGGCATGATGCAGACAGCGATAAAGAGGAGCTGGATGAGTCCAAATGCGATTGGATTTGGCTGAGGCTTTGAGGTTGATTGTACTGAGTGATTACGGAATAAAACAATGGCTTGTAATCCCATGGAGATATTCCAGATCAGGACATTCGCACTATGATCGAGCAGCCATGGGCCGAGGATCAGGAATAGAGCGGTGTGCATGATCAAAATGCCGGCCAGCCCGAGTTGCCATAGTCCAGTACAGAGAAAAATGGCGACGATCAGTTCTGAGAAAGGCAAGGCCATGATGAAATACCATCGAGGTGCTTGGCCGACCGATTCTGGTAATAACTGCAATATGGGATTCAATAAATATGGGCCCATGGAATGTGCGAACGACCAGTCGAGCTTGGAGAGAGCGGAATGTGTGTATAATGCAACCGCAAATAATCGGGCAAATCCGATCGCGATACTTCCAGGCAGGATTGCATATGTACAGGAGAGGATCAACGTTTGATAAAACCAGGCTTGCAGGCGTTGCTGATCGTTCGCCACAAGCCATAAACCTGCGATCAGGGCCAGGGCTGATCCAATTCTGCCAAATCGGCTGGAGAAGCTTAATAATAGCCCGAAAATGCAGGTTGCAAGTATGAACGGTTCGGGGATTGGATTAAGTGATAGTGAGTTCCCGAATAATGGGAACTGTGGGAGATCGGGGTTCTCTCCCCACAGCGGCCAGCTCAGGCCCATCATGACCAGCGTGAAGCCGCACATGATGCGGCGGTGCATCAGGGCTGGGTCATGGGGCGGTTTTTCTATGGGGTTCATACGCCCATGTCATGAGCTGGGGCGGGCTTATCTGTGAATGCAACGGGATCATCGAGGAACCGGTTCAAGAGAATGATAAGCCGGGTGGAGGCTTCAATATGTGGCAGGTGGCCGACGTTTTCGAACAGTTCAAAGTGCGAGTTGGGGATGTGGTCTGCCAGCACTTTTGAGGTTTCCGGAGGAGTGACCCGGTCGTAAGCTCCTGCGACGACCAGAACCGGCATTTCAAAGGTGTGAAGGGCTGATAGGACATCGTGGTTGAGCGTGGCACGTCCCTGGCGGGTGAAGGCTTCTGGCTCTTGAGCCGATGGGTTGCGCTCGACATGTCGGATCATTCCGGCGATGTGTGCCGGATTCTCGAATAAATCAGGCCCCAGCAGCCATGGTATGGTGTGTCTGGTAAATTCCACGGCACTGACCTGCATCTTCAGCCCCATCCAACTTTCGACCAACGCCACTTTCCAGGGATAGTTGCGGGCATGGCAAGACATTAAGACCATGGAACGGATCCGCTCGGGCGCCATCAGGGCCAGATGCTGGGCAATCATTCCGCCCATGCTGTGGCCCACGATATCGGCCTTATCGATGTGATGTTTGTCCATGAAAGCGATCAGATCGGCGGCCATGTCATCGAGGTTATATTCCGCAGACGAACGCTCGCTGAGCCCTGTATCGCGTGGGTCAACGGCGTATGTCCTGCGGTTGGCCGAGAGGTTTTTTTGAATGCCTGCAAAGGCACGCCGATCTCCGCCAAGGCCAGGGAGAAAGATCAGGGCAGGGCCTTCGCCCATGACTTCAGCATGGAGGGCAAGCGTTTGTCGCATCGGGATCACTTGATTATAAGGCTTCTGATTCGGGATTTATGACTTATGACTGGATTGCTTGAATCGCTCGACAAATCGGGCGTAATCTTCTGGAGTGTCGATTCCGACGCAGCGTTCAGTGACGATTCCCAGAGCGATCCGGTGGCCATTTTCGAGAACCCGGAGTTGTTCGAGCTTTTCGGCTACCTCCAGATCGGCAGTCGGCATGGTGGCCACTTGCTGGAGAAATTTTGGCCTGAAGGCATAGATGCCCAGGTGCAGAAAGGCCCAAGGTTGACCTTCGAGGGGCTTTCCATCGCGGTGAAAGGGGATGGGAGAGCGGGAGAAATAGAGGGCATAGCCGCCGTCGTCTTTGACCACTTTGACGCACGCAGGGTCGCGGTAGATGGATTCGTCGAAGATCGGGGTCCCGAGGGTTCCCATGGAGGCTTCCGGCCGATTGACCATGACATCGACCAGTAAATCAATGGATTCAGGTGAGATTTCCGGTTCGTCACCTTGCAGGTTGATGACCAGATCCACATCGCCGACGATCCGGGCGGCTTCGGCGACGCGATCTGTGCCTGAGACGTGGTCGTCGCGGGTCATCACGGCTTCACCGCCGAACTCTTTGACGGCGTCATAGATACGCTGATCGTCCGTGGCGACAACGATGCGTGTGAGTCTCAGCGATTTCTGGGCGGCCTCGACGACGTGCTGGATGAGTGTGCGGCCTGTGTCGGCAAGGAGGGGTTTGCCGGGTAGACGGGTTGAAGCGTATCTGGCGGGGATCACAGCGAGAATTTGCATGATAATGTGGTAGTCCAAAGAGGTTGGTGGTCGATACCGTAAGGGCCTTGATCTACCCGGCGAGGCTTTTGACCGAATCAGTGTATTCCACACCGTTCCGGCTGAGAGCTATCCGTGGTCATGGTGAGCCGCAGGATGGGCTTCTCCGATTCTTGCATTATAGCGTAGGGTCGTTGAGCTGTCGGCAAGATTATTCAAAAACGGGCTTCAGGATGAGACCCGACCAAGACGGAATCTTCCAGGGAATGGACGTTGATCATGGTTGGTCAACGCACTTAAAACAGGGATGATTCAGGGATACGGTCGAGGTTGGATGGAACCGACAATAAGCGAATGGAATCTGGAGAGCGTGCGTGCACGTATCTCTTTTGATCATTTGCTTTTGATTAGTCGGTTATATGCGTGTTTACAGAGGATCTCAAAGTAGACGAACTTTGGCCAATTTCGGCTGGAATGGTCTGCCTTTGATATCTCCTGTGGAGACGATCCGACCGTGCGCTGCCAGGGATGGCGCCTCCACCTCGTGCTTATCGACAAATTGCGATACGAAGCCGCGATTTGTTGTTCCGGAGAGTCTTGATGTCCATTTTCCGATCTACGAGAAGGCAGACGCCCATCCGCCGTCCATCTACGCCTTGCCTGCATTGTGAAACACTTGAAGGCCGCGAACTACTGACCGCTACGGCTCGGCCCAAACTACGTGCCGCAACTGCTCAACTTGGGGCCCCTAAGCCGGCTCAATCCTCTCCATTTGCTAACTTGAAGGCCGCCACAGGTTCGCCTCAAGTGTTTCAAGATGCTGCCACTGCCAGAGCCACACAGGGCCTGGATGGTCAAGGAATGACTGTCGCCGTGATAGATACCGGCGTAGATTATTCCCTCAACGCTCTTGGAAATTCATTTGGTACCAGCAGTTCCAAAGTGATTGCCGGATATGATTTTGGCATGAACGACGGTGATCCCAAGCCGACCTGGGGCCACGGGACTTCTGTTTCAAGTATTATTGGTTCAACGGATCCTAAAAATCCTGGAATTGCGCCGGCTGCCGACATTGTTGCATTAAGAGTGTTTGATGACAGTGGAAATTCAAGTTTCAGTAAAATTGGTGATGCACTCGACTGGGTCCTTGCGAATCATTCCAAATATAAAATCAGTGTCGTAAATATATCGATTTCCGATTCGATGAATTACACTCTTAACTGGTTTGAAACAGACACCAGCGCAGGACAGAGAATCAGCGAATCGATTTCGAAATTAAAAGCCCTGAATATTCCTGTCGTTGCGGCTTCAGGAAATTCGTTCAAAGGTACTCAGGGAATGGGCTTTACGGCGATTGTGAAAGATACAATCAGCGTGACTGGAGTGGATCCCAAGACTGGTCAGCTTGCCTCGAATGCTCAGCGACTGGGTTCGGCAGTTGGTGGTGAAGCTGCAACGGATATTGCGGCCCCGTCACTTGGATTTAATGCAGTCACAGGTAATGGACATTATGAGTCAGTGGACGGGACCAGCTTTGCAGCTCCGGTTGTGACTGGCTCGATCATGCTGATACAACAGAAATATCAGTCACAGTTTGGAACACTTCCAACGGTCGATCAAGTTCTCTCCTGGCTGAAGCAAGGCGGAGATTCTACGACCGACCCTGTAACAAATCTGAGCATTCCGCAAATTGATCTGGCGCAGTCGCTGGCCCTTGTGCCGAAGAAGATGACGGCGAGCCCGTTGCCTATCGCATATGTGGCTCCCGCGGCGATCGCTCCCACCCAGACTCCTGTGACTCTGACAAATTCCTCACCTACGGTGAAGTTAAATGGAACGGTTGTCCAGGTCAGTTCCGTGCAGGATGGCAAGTTGACTCTTACCAGTTTACAGGCGAACGGGAAGTGGAAAACCGTTGATATCTGGACAGGTGAAGCCATTGCCCGTCGAAATGCCGCATCGATCACACCTGCTCCGACTGGCACATTAAATAAAATCGCTCATCGCAAGCAGATTGCAATGAAACAGCATGCGATCAAAGTCGCGAAGCATGTTTCAAGCCCGCCTGGAACTGCTCGACGTCGATTTGTCTGATTTTCAAAATGCAATCTGATTCTGGATTGAATCATGCCTGGCATCAGCGCCAGGCTTTTTCATTCAGGTGGATTCACAGGCGATTCCAGATGACCGCACTATTTCGCCGAACCTGTTAAGGGTTTATAATTCAGGGCCATGGTGGGGCCAAACACTTCCAAGACGGATGTCTTAAAACAAGGAATGATATGTCCAATTTATCCAAGCCGACAGCGATTATCACGGGCGCTGGAACCGGGATCGGTCAGGCGACCGCCAAAGCACTTGCAGCCGATGGCTTTGAAGTGGCTTTGCTGGGCCGTCGAGCCGACGTTCTGGAAATTACGGCTGCTGAAATCCTGGCCGACGGCGGCAAAGCCATCGTTGTCCCTTGCGATGTCGCTTGCCGGGATTCTGTCGCTGAAGCCATGCGAATTCTGGAATCTGCCTGGTCCCGATTCGATGTGCTTGTCTGTAATGCCGGAACGAATTTAGTGAACAGGGCTCTGAAAGATCTGAGTCACGAGGATTGGGATACTCTGATCAACGTGAATCTGACCGGTGCATTCAATATCGTCTGGGCCGTTCTGCCTCACATGCGTGCTGCAAAGAATGGGACTGTGGTTCAGATTTGTTCGATCGCAGGCAAGCGAGCCGGCCCACTCGGTGGGATCGGCTATTCGGCCGCAAAGTTCGGTCAATCCGCTTTGGGTGTTTGTCTGGGGCGTGAAGAGCGTGAAAACGGGATTCGCTCCACGGTGATTTATCCAGGCGAGGTCAACACGCCGATCCTCGAAAAGCGTCCAAGTCCTGTGCCTGACGCCCGCCGGCCTGTCATGCTGCAACCGGAAGATGTCGCTGCAGCGGTTCGATTTGTGGTCGCTTTACCACAAAGGGCCAATATTTTTGAACTGGTGATCAAGCCAACGGCTGACGATTACGTCTGATCCGTTTCGCTAGAATCGACAGTGCCAGCACTTTTGGGCTTCAAGCGGTTTTTCTGCTTGAGGCCCAACCCCATTTGAACCATCGCACGCCGAAACCCAGCATGACTTTTTATGAGATTTTTAGGCGAACCCTGAACCACTTTCTTTGAGCTGATCAAGATCACGTAATCGGCTGCCAAAACTGTGGCTGCATGACGAGTGAATAGTAAGACGGTCCGGTCACGAGCCAGCCGGCGATAGGAATCCCTCAACAATTCCCGCATGCTGCGAGTCATGCCGGGGGAAGGCTCCTCGACCAGTAAAATCGAAGGGTCGTGCCATTTGCCGCGTGCCAGGGCGATCAGGAATCGGCTGTAAACCGACTCTTCTGGAGACTTGCTTAAGTCGATTTCCGTCTGGTAGCCTTCAGGCATCCGCTGGATCATGCGGTGGGCGTGGACTTCTTTTGCCGCTTCGATGGCGTTGAGAAGGTCTCCACGTGGGTCGTTCAGAGTGATGTTCTGAAGTATTGTGCCGTTATTGACATACGAGTCGGATCGGATGGTGCCGATCTGGAGACGGGTGGAAGCATTTGTGCAGCTTCGCAGATCGACTCCGTCTACGAGAACCCGGCCTGAAGACGGATCTTCCCAGCGGGCGATCATCCGCATGAGCTTGCGTCTTTGCGAAACATCAGGGCAAACAATCGCCGTAACCTTTCTGGCTGGAACATTTGCACTGAGAAGGATTTGCGATCGCGGATCCTCAGGCCCAAGTCCCAGTGGCAGGTCTTCGATACGAACGCTTGACCGGCAGGGTTGCATGGCCACAGCGTCGCTTAGATCCCAGAGTCTCACAGACGAACTTAGGGCATGATAGACGGATTCGATCGTGGCCGTTGCATCGTCCGATTTCTGATTCTGTTCCCGACTGAGATTGAATAAGACAAGCCCAGAGCAGCCTAAACAAAGCAAAGCCATCATGGATTCTGGTGAAACAGGTTCGGAGGCTGTACGAAGGCTGATAGAGAAAATCATAAGCGAGATGATTAACAGTTTTGCCCAATTCCCGGTTTGATGGATCGAGAAAACCGAGGCGGATGCCGATTGATCCCAGTCACTCCAGCGGCTGATCCAAAGGTCTGAAGGACGACTGTTGCCGATCTCCGACCCAATTGACCGAGATTGATAAGCCTCACGAATTTCCTCTTGAAATGATTTGCGAAGCCTTTCGCTCTCCATGGCCGTTGCGTTTGCCCGCTCAAGATTTGATTTCTGAGTTTGACGGTTGACCGCCCAGATCAAAATCGAGCCTGAGGCAAGGATCAACGCCCAGTCCCAACGGATCATCGCAATCATGCAGAAGCCCGTAAAAATACGGGCCAAAGCCAGCATGGAATCGCTCATCTGATTGGCAACGAGTCGCCCATAATGGACGCTGTCGTTTTGAATCAGTTGGATGGTTTGCTGAGCGGACTCTGGAGTGATCAGAGTTCCGCTTGTCCTGTGCGACTCTCTAAAAAGCCTGGTTCGAAGCTCTTTGGAGATGGATCCAGAGATACGTTCCGTCTGTCGAAATCGCCTCTGGCAGACCCAAACCCTGAAAGCCAGACAAAATATGGCCAGACTACCGATTTTCAGAAGGAGTGGGCCAACCGTGTTCACGGGCGATTGGACGCCCAGAAAACGGGGCGCAAGCAAAATTTGCTGGCGAACTTCACCGATCGCCGAAAGCTGAAAAAATTGGGAAGCCAGGTCAACGACAACGGATTCTGCCGTAACGGCAATCAGTGTCCAGAGACCGAGCTTCCAGATAGTGCCTTTGTAAGTCTTACGCAGGCCACGGATTAAGTTGTTCAGGGAGTCGTTCACGAGCGGAGGTCTCCAATCCGGGAAGGTGGACACTGGAACCTCATCCGTGCAGGCTCAAGCAGAATCAGGCCAGGTCGCGATCCTCAAACAGGATGAAGGCGAAGCAAAGAGCCACTGCCGAATACATCACGCAGTAGACCAATGCGGGCAGGACGTACTCGGTCCAGGGGATCATGGCACCTGTGGCGATCGACGGACCAGCGTTGAAAAACTCGAGCGATGGCAGGACGAATTCGAAGAGGCGTGCCATGAACTGAACGAGGTCGTTTGCTGTGTCCCCACCGGTGGCTTTGACCAGAACTGGGGTCAAGTGCCCAAGGAAGAATACGGTGATACAGAGCACCATGTTCACAAGAATCGGCAGACGGGTTGAAATGGCCACGCTGATGGCTGTCAGCAGACTGACTTCAAAGAAGACAAGTGCAAGCCCGGGAAGGACTTGAAAGACCTGGCCCAAACGTTTGGCCGCGATCACTTCACCGCCGGATGTTTCGCGAAGGTCGTAAGCGTATTTGTACCAGACGCCGGAACCGAACATGATGCCAAGAACGATCAGCATGAGTAAGACTGCGGCTTCGATGCCGAAGTATTTACCCAACAGGAACTGGCGACGATTGATTGGCTTTGAGAGCAGGGTGATAGCCGTCTTGCCTTCGATTTCATCAGCCACAGTCGAACTGGCTGTGAGAAGTGACAGGAGCAGGCAGACGAACGATATCGTCGTCAGGCCGGTGTCCTTGTACATTTTGATGTCTTCACCGAACGTGAAGTAGGACACGAAGATGGACCAGAACAGGTAGAACGAAGCCAGGAAAATCAGGACGTAAAACGCCGGCTGACGGATGGCTTCCTTGAATGTGGCCCGAGCAATGACCAGAGTCTTCATAACGGTGCGAGTCCATGGATGCTGAGGAGAGACTTTATGATGACGAGATAGTAACAGTCTAATCTGAAAAACGCTCGCTCGCCAAGTCCCAAGGCAATCAAAAACAGGAGATTTCACAGGAAAAACACGTTAGGACCGTTATGAGCGGAAGTCTTAACAGCTCAGATCTCCCATGTTACGG
>CAMCFM010000020.1 GCA_945874095.1 Candidatus Kuenenia stuttgartensis | reverse complement strand
CGACGGCAAATAATGGAGGTTCGGGAAGGAACTTTCTTCCTGATCTGGGCTTCCGATGATCGTAGAAACTGGCATCAGGGCTAAACGATTTTCGGTCAGGCAAATCACAGAGAAATCCCGTGTTATCTGGAAACGCTCGGCCCAAACCTGTCCGTTTTGAATAATTATAGAGCGAGATGTAGATGACACCTGAAATGATCGCGTGATTTTCGCCGGTTGGGCTCATCGTTTCAATCTTTCCATGAACCAACTCCGCCTTGCCTTCAACCAAATATAAGTCTTCAACCGTTGCCTGAGTGTTTTGTATGGTGGCCATGATACTGCCTTTTTTGCCGATGGTTTTGATGCAAAAGACTGGCTTGCCACGCGACTTTGAGCCATGACAAGGGCGACTTCAGGTTCAGAAATCGCCCTTGTCATTGGTTGTATCTTAAAATCTATTATACTCAATCGCCTGACGATTCTGCGAGGATTTTCCGATAAGCCTCACGCGCAAACTCGTAGGCCTTTGCTGCATCCGCTTTTTCGCTGGCTCGATAAAGCTTCTCTTTGGCTTTCCAGCAGACATCCACCGCCTTCAAACACCACTCTGCTGAAGACTTTGAAGCCCGAACCGGCTTGTCGTTTACGGTGACCCAAACGGGGTTTGTGTGGCTCGAAGGCCAGACACGCATGGCCACCCAACTCGACTTTTCAATCGGAATATCAAAGTTCAGATCAATCGTCTTGCCGTTCGCTTCCACGTCCTGTCTGGCAACAGTCTTGCCGTTGACAATCACTTCAACCGGAACCTTGCGAGAGGCTCCCATTCGAGACCTTTCCAGCTCCCAATAAGGCTTCAGCTCCAAGGGACGCTTGGCCATACCCTTCATCTCGGGGGGCTGAATCTCAGGCAAAAGGGCAGCGAATTTAGTCGAAACTTTCACGGTTCCAGGGGTTCCAAGTTTCAATTCCGAACCGTTTTTGCCAACCTCGACATCGCCCACCTTAAAGTCAAAAAGGTGGCTCTTGCCGTCCGTCACATAGCTCCTGCCTGTTTTAATCCCTTCAATGTAGCGGTCAAAATCGAGTTTGCCGTCTTCGAGTTTGACATAAAGCCGGCCCAGGCCGACCCTCTCTCCGTAAATACAAGGGAAATCGGTTTCGCCGCTGATCCGTGCCTTATATCCACAGTTCAGCGTGTGATACCAGATATTCAGCTCCCAGTTGATAGGCGTATCAACCGATGAGATGAAATCGACCGCATCATGTGCCACATCCACAATATATTCATTGGCACCAATCCCATCAAAGGGAGGCATTTCCATGCTCGGGATCTTTTCGCTTTTGATTCTCAAACCCCATCCCGAATGGCTGAATCCAACCACTCCGCCCTGTTTCTTGCCCCATTGCAGCACGGGGAGTGTCCAGCTTGGCCATTGTTCAATGCGGTCCGTGCCGGGATAATCGTCCTCTTTCAGTCTGAGTAGGCAAAGGTGCCCGGCATGACTTGAGGGGAATCCTGAGACCTCCACGTCGTATCTCATCAGATTTTCAGGACGTGAAAGCGGGTGCAGCTTGCCGTCGAAAAACTCTTTTTGAAAGTACCAGCAGGGGCCCCACGACAGGACACACCCGACATTCAAATCCTCGCCCAGAATCTGACGCATCATGTCCGATGGAGTCACGCCCTCCGTTGGGCTTTCATAGTGAGCACATCCAGCCGCGTGGACATGGTGATCGCCTGAGAACCAGTTTTGTTTCGTGAGAGCAATCCAGCGCTTGAGCTGGAACTTTTCTTTATGCTCTGACACATTCGCCGGCACGGTGATTTTACGAATCTGTTCGAGGTATTCAGGGCCGCGAGTCAAAGAAACCGTGTATTCGCCGGGCGGGATGAAAATATGCTCGCCGGTGGTGCGGTAGATCTGAGGATGAAAGAAAAAGTCTGGTGCCAGTCGGCGACTCTGTGCAGGATAGACCCGGCCGAGACGATCGCGAATCATGAAGCTGGCCATAACGTCCGACCCATCTTCATCTTTGATATCAAAAACCAGCTTCACGCCCGGTTTGCAGTCAAAAAGAATATCCACATCGGCCCTGAATCCGAGATCCTGCGTGCCTTGGCCAACGTTGAAACTGAGCCGGGCTTCCCGCTTGCCGGCGTCGCGGCTGTAAATCTGGACCAAACGATATTCAACTGGCAACCCTGAAAGGGTTTTGGTCATCGGGCGGTCATCAAACATCCGGATATCCGCCCAGCGATTTGGTAACTCAGAGAGCGGAATCGTCACTTTCGGTTCAGCCGACGATGTCGACGGTTTGACCAGAGGCAGAGCATTGGGGCTTTCCACGGCCAGTGGTGCAGTGACTCCAGCTTCATTGGCCACTTTTACCAGGAAAACGCTCCAGCCTTGCTGGATTAAAGTTTTGGAAACCGGACCGGGATCAGCCTTCACACGGCTCTCTGGATTGACCTGAATGGAGGCCAGACAGAGTGGATCCAGAGCTTCCTGAATCGCCAGAACTGCCTTTGCAGGATCAGGTTGTGCCATGGCCGTCTGAAGCTTTTCGCGGACAGTCACTGGCAGGGGCTGGCCTAGATATTCGAGAGCGTCTCCGATCCGCTTCACTTGTGCGGAGAGTGGCTGAAGCTCGACCCCAGGGACTTTTGGAATCGGCTGAGCGTTTGCGTAAGTGCAAGCTGCAAATATGGTTGAAGCGATTTGCGGCAGTCTTCTGAGTCGATTCACAAGAAACTCCATTTTGGGTTCTGACGAATTTCGGGATGTGAGGTTGTGTCAGGCAGGATTTAAAAATCATTATCAACGAGCGGAGTTAACGTGTCAAACCTGCGAAGCTTGCAAAATCCGCATAATTGGTCTTGTTGGAATTCGTGGAACGGATATGGTGCATCATTGATTTGGAAGTGTCGGTTCGGAGTTCCAACCATCTTCATTTGCATTCTAAGGGAATGAAGCCGGGTTGATACAAACAGGAGCGATCAGCCATGAGGGCGATCGGACGATTCCAACCACGGCGTAAACACTTGCTAGGGCTAATTCTAGCCCCGCTTGTCATGTGGGTATTGGCTGTGGAACTGATGCCAACGCGATGGCTTGCCAGACGCGTGGAGACATCTGTTGGGAAATTGACAGGTCTGCCTGTTCATGTGAACCGCCTGCGCCTGACTCTGACCGGTGGGGTCATTCTCGATGGCTTGCAGTTGGGGCCCATTGAAGGGTCTGATGAATCAACGCAACTATCTGTTGTCAAAGTGATTGTCGATGTCGACTGGCTCTCTGTCATGACCGGCCGCCTTGCCATGACGGACGTGGCACTGGTCGGAATCGAGGGGCTTTTGGCCCGCTCGCCTGACGGCGACTGGCTCCCTAAAAGGTGGCTCGAACCGCTTGAATCGGCAGAGTCGGGCTGGTCGAAAGGCAAGGCCAAGTCCTGGCTTGTGGATGTCGAGATTCGTGGAGGCAGGATCGAGGTGGCCGACCCTGCGCATCGATCTAAAGTGGTCGTCACAGGATTGATGGGAATCGCAGAGGCGGGCGAAGGCTATTTCAAAATGCCTCAGCTGATCGGAAAAGTTGATGGTGGGGAACTGATGCTGGCGGTTTCGGCCGAGCGGTTTCAGGAGATACCGATATTTGATGCCAACATAGGCATGCGAAATGTCCCTCTGGGGATTCATTTCGATGTCCTTGGCTTTATCTGTCCACTTCTGGCCGGTGAGTCAGCAAGCCCCAAGGGGCGGATGGATCTGGAACTTTATGTGCAGGGACGTCTGGAACAGGATTGGGCCAGCACCTTGAAAGGTCGCGGAAACCTCCGGCTTGACCCGATCTCGATGGAAGGCTTGCCTTTGGCCCAAAAACTTGGTCTGGATACACTTATGGCGGAAATTAATGGTGTTCAGAACCGATTGGAAGACTTGACTTTAAAGGTGTCGAGCCCGTTTACGATTCAGTCCCGGCGTGTGGTCTCTCCAGCATTGAGGGTGGATGTTGGACCGATTCCGCTCAAATTCGAGGGTTGGACCGATTTTGATGGTCAACTCGATTACGTCATACGGACCGACGCGATTCGTGAGCAATTGCCTGTGGGCATGAGGGGTGTTTTGGACGATCTCAAACCTCAGGACGAGGCGTTGGCAATTCGCGGACGGCTGGACGCACTGACCATTCTGGTCAACGATCAGCCACTCACAACGGAACGTTATCAGATTCGTAAAACCGATCTGCGTAACAACCTGGAGCAGATTTCGAGACGGCTTTCCGATCGTTTGGCACGCTGATATTCAGTAGGCTTGAACAGATTGGCAGACACAGATTCTCGATCAGCAGGCTCCAGCGTTAAACGTTGAAAAAGAGTGTCCGGGATGGCCTTTCGACTTCTTAAAATCGAGGGGGCAGGGATGATCTCCAGACGATATCGCGTGATTGGACTGAGCGTGTGGCCAGGCTTGCCTCAAATCTGGGCAGGACACGTTGCCTATGGGCTCATTCTGGGACTGTTCTTCACAGTAGTCTTTAATGTAAGCGTACTGAGTTACTGGGTTTATACGGATCTGCTGGCCTCCGGAACCAGACAGATGCTCTGGATTCTGTCACTGACCATGTATCTGGCCATGGCGGCCTGGACTGTGGTCTGGGTCTGGCGTTTCCATCCCGAAAAGTTTGCGATTGAGATCGATCGGCTTTATCTGCTCTCAGGTGAGTCCTATTTGCAGGGACGCTGGACGGAATCACGCATTCAGCTGGAACAGGTGGTGGCGTTTAATCCTTCTGACACAGAGGCTTTGATGCGGCTTGCCAGGTTGCTTGAGCGGACTGGACAGGCGGATCAGGCCCGGCGTGCCCTCGATCAGTGCCGAGACACCCCTGGATCGGCTCGGTGGGTTTGGGAAATCGAGCAGATGGCTCAGAGAATGTCCGTCAAAGAAAAGTCTGAAAGCAAGCAACTGGCTTGAAAATCAGGATATTTCAGAAAAATTGTGGCAGAAGTGGGCTGGTGGACTGGAAAAAATTGGTCCGCCTTTCTACTTTTATAGAGTACAGAGGTTGAGAAAGAAGTATCCTGAATCGATCAGGCACTTCCAAATTGCCTCAAGACCTTGAACGCGATTTCTAACATGAGAGGGTATCGTGGATATGTACGAACGGTTCACCGACCGGGCCCGCCGGGTAATGCAACTGGCCAATTCGGAGGCGCAACGGTTCAACCACGATTATGTTGGGACCGAACACCTGTTGCTCGGTCTGGTTAAGGAAGGTAGTGGTGTGGCCTCCAACGTCCTGAAGAATCTGGACGTGGACCTGCGTAAAATTCGAGTTGAGGTTGAGAAAATTGTCCAATCCGGGCCAGACATGGTTTCGATGGGCAAGTTACCTCAAACCCCCCGGGCTAAAAAGGTTCTCGAATACGCCTTCGAAGAAGCGCGTAATCTGAATCATAATTACGTTGGTACAGAGCACTTGCTACTTGGCCTTCTGCGAGAGCAGGAAGGCGTGGCGGCTCAGGTACTGATGAACCTGAATCTAAAGTTGGAAGATGTCCGCGAGGAGGTTCTCAACTTGTTAGGTCACGGCATGGAATCCGGCTCGGGCGAGGGTGGCAGCGGCGGTAGCGGTGGAAGCAGCGAACGCGCCAGCGCCAAGAGTACCAAAAGTAAGACACCAGCACTGGATAGCTTCGGTCGCGATCTGACCGAACTGGCTCGCCAGGTCAAACTTGATCCGGTCATTGGCCGGGCCAACGAGATCGAACGTGTGATCCAGATTCTCTCGCGCCGAACGAAAAACAATCCCGTTCTGCTGGGCGAAGCCGGCGTTGGTAAAACCGCCATCGTCGAAGGCATGGCTCAATTGATCGTCGAAGGCAATGTGCCAGAAACTCTTCGTGATAAACGGATTGTGGTGCTTGACCTCGCCATGATGGTGGCCGGTACGAAGTATCGCGGCCAGTTCGAAGAACGCATCAAGGCCGTGATGAATGAAGTGCGTCGTGCGAAAAACACGATCCTCTTCATTGACGAACTTCATACGCTGGTCGGTGCCGGTGGAGCCGAAGGTGCAATTGACGCCTCAAACGTGCTCAAGCCAGCCCTGGCCCGTGGAGAGGTTCAGTGTATCGGTGCTACAACTCTTGATGAGTACCGTAAATACATCGAAAAAGATGGTGCATTGGAACGTCGTTTCCAAACTATCATGGTGGAGCCTCCTGGCAAGACCGAGACACTCTCAATCTTGAAGGGTCTTCGCGACCGTTACGAAGCACACCACCGGGTTCGGATTCTTGACAGTGCTTTGACGGCCGCTGTGGACATGGCGGATCGTTACATCACGGGACGATGCTTCCCTGATAAAGCGATTGACGTCATCGATGAAGCCGGTGCCCGTGTGCGACTTAAGGCCATGACACGGCCACCCGACCTGAAGGAAATTGACGATCAAATAGAGCGCCTGAATCAGGATAAGGAAGAGTCTGTAGCCAATCAGGACTTTGAGCGAGCCGCCGCCTTGCGTGATCAGGCCGACAAGCTCAAGAAGAAGAAAGAGCAGATCACTCGCGAATGGCGAGATCGATCGAAGGAAATTGACGGTACCGTCGATGAAGACGTGATCGCCGAAGTGGTTTCGAAGATGACTGGGATTCCTCTGACCCGGATCGAGGCTGAAGAATCAGCCCGGTTGGTCAGGATGGAAGAAGAACTTCGCAAGAAGGTCATCAGTCAGAGTGAGGCGATCAAGCGGATCAGCCAGGCTGTTCGCCGCAGCCGAGCCGGGTTGAAAGATCCGAAACGGCCGATTGGGACATTTATCTTTGCCGGACCCACCGGTGTTGGTAAAACCCTGCTTGCCAAGAGCTTGGCCGAATTCATGTTCGGTGATGCCGATTCCCTGATCCAGATCGACATGTCTGAGTATCAGGAAAAGCACAACGTCAGCCGTCTGATCGGCGCCCCTCCAGGCTATGTGGGCTACGAAGAGGGTGGCCAGTTGACCGAGAAGATTCGTCGAAGGCCCTACGCAGTGGTGCTTTTGGACGAAATTGAGAAGGCTCACCCTGAAGTTTACAACATGCTTCTCCAGATCATGGAAGAAGGCCGGTTGACCGACTCGTTTGGTCGCCATGTGAACTTCAAGAACGTGATTCTGATCATGACCACCAACGCCGGGGCCGATGCCATCGCCCGCGAGAAGGGTCTTGGGTTCCAGGTGGAAGAGGATGCTGCAAGTTCTTACGTGGAGATGAAGTCCACGCTTAAGTACGAACTTGACAAGTACTTCCGCCCAGAGTTCCTGAACCGTCTTGACGACGTGATTGTCTTCCACAAGCTCAACAAGGAAGATTACGCCAAGATTGTCGATATCGAACTTGCGAAAGTTCGTAAGCGTCTTGACGAACGTGGCCTGACCCTTGAACTTACGGATGCCGCCAAAGCCTTCGTGGTCGAGCGAGGCAGCGACTCCACCTATGGGGCTCGTCCACTTCGTCGTGCCATCGAAAATCTGATCGAAGATCCAATGTCCGAGCAAATCCTCATGGGTGGATTTGTTGGAAAAGATCTCGTAAAGGTCGAGCTTTCAGGCACCGGCGAAGATCGTAAACTGGTTTTCGAAGCCACAAACGCTCCGGAGAAGGCCCCTGATTTGGCCTTGGCGGCTGAAAGTGCCGCGCCTGAAACCAAGTCAGAGTAAGCTTTTGAGAGTTTTGCTCTAAACCATCAAGCCCATTCCGAGCCTCTTGAAGGTCCTCGGAATGGGCTTTTTTATGGCTGGAATCCGGAGTCCAAATGTTTCCCTTGTCCAGCAAGATTTTTAAATTAGCGATAGAAATCGTAAAGCTGTCCCATAAAAATTTTAAGAATTATGGAATTGGCTTGAGAATGGTCGGGTCAATATCCATAATAAGACACGTATCCCTTCCAAGACATTGCTAAAAGTAGAACTGACTTTCGCCAGACTTAGCCTTTGATGGCTAAAGTTGTCTTGGTCTGTTTGGTTGGATCGAGCCCTATGAACCGAGGATGACCGGTCCTCAGGAACAATCATGGATCATCGAATCAGTATCGTCATCCCAGTGTTTCGAGGCGAGTCAACGATCGGCCCGCTCGTGGATCGGCTATTCGATGAGCTTGGTGAATCGCTCATTCAGGTCATTCTGGTCAACGATGGGAGCCCTGATCAGAGTGATCGGGTCTGCCGGGAACTTTTTCTGAATTATGGCCATCGTGTAAGTTACCTCAGGCTGGCACGAAATTACGGTGAGCATAATGCGGTGATGGCGGGCCTGTCGAGGTCTACAGGCGACTTTACGGTGATTATGGACGATGATTTTCAGAATCCTCCCGAAGAGGTTTTGAAGCTCGTCGAGTACGCATCAAGTCATGACTATGACGTAGTTTATAGCTGCTACTCAAAGAAAATGCACAGCCTTTGGCGAAATCTGGGTAGCCGTCTCAATGACCGGATGGCCACGATCCTTTTGAAAAAGCCGCAGAATTTATACCTCTCCAGCTTCAAGTGCCTGAATCACTGGCTGGTAAAAGAGATCGGGAAATATGAGGGACCATATCCATATCTCGACGGCCTGATTCTCCAAAGAACGGCCCGTATCGGATCTCTCGAAGTGCGTCACGACCAACGGCTTAATGGTCGCTCCAATTACACCCTCAAAAAGCTCATTTCGCTTTGGCTCAGAGTGTTTGTGAACTTTTCCGTTGTTCCTTTACGGATCAGTACCGTGGTCGGTTTTCTGATGAGTGGCATCGGAGCATTGCTTGGAATCGCCGTGGTAGTAGAGCGGTTTCTCAGGCCTGAAACGCCAGTGGGATGGGCCTCTCTGGTCGTGATCATCCTGCTTTTTTCAGGCGTTCAACTCGTCATGCTCGGCCTGATCGGAGAATACCTCGGCCGCCTTTTCCTGACCGTCAACGGCACACCTCAGTACACAGTGCGTGAGGAACTCTCATGAATTCGTATCCAGAGGATGAAAAATACCGCGACTCTTTTGAAGGGCGATCGGTGCTGATCACCGGGGGGCTTGGATTTATTGGATCCAACTTGGCCATCAGGCTTGTGGATCTGGGAGCACGTGTCAGTTTGCTCGACGCCATGCTTGATGAGCATGGTGGGAATATGTTCAATATCAAACCTGTCCAGAATCAGGTGGATATCAATTTCAGCGATGTGCGGGATGAAGGCACATTAAAATATCTGATCAAAAACAAAGATTTTATTTTTCACCTCGCTGGCCAGAATGATCATGTGTTGAGCAGGAGGAATCCGTTTCCTGATATTGATATCAATATCAAGGGGACAGCAACGCTTCTCGAAAATTGCCGGAAATACAATCGCGATGCCCGACTGATTTACAGCGGGACACGTGGCGAATATGGGGCAGCCATCGTATTACCTGTCTCTGAGGATCAACCACTTCATCCTCGAGGGATTTATGAGCTCTCCAGCATGGCGGCTCAGCAACTGTTCCAGATTTATCATGATAATGATGGTGTAAGATCCATTACTTTACGCCTGACCAATATTTATGGCGAGAGGGCTCAGATGAGACACAATCGGTTCGGAGTTGCAAACTGGTTTATCAGGCTGGCGATCGACGATGAAATGATATCCGTATTCGGCGATGGTTCCATAATCCGGGATTTCCTTTATGTTCAGGATGCAGTGGGAGCCATGATCGCTTCCGCTGCAACAGATTCTGCTTATGGGAAAGTATTAAACGTAGGTAATGATCAGGCGAGCAATTTCAAGGAACTTGCGGAAACTGTCACAGGGATTACAGGTTCTGGTCGATGGGCATTTACTCCATTTTCTCCTGAAAGAGCCGCTCAGGAACCAGGTGATTTCATTTCTGATATTTCGCGTATCAAAAAGCTCGTGGGCTGGGCGCCATCATACAGCCTTGATCAAGGTCTTCGCAAAACGGTTAATTATTATAGGCAAAACAAGGAGTTTTACTGGTGAGTCATTCTCTAAAAGTCCCATTTCTGGATCTCGCCCTGCAATATCATTCCATTCAAGAGGAACTTGAGACAGCAGCACTAAGAACACTAAGATCTGGTCGTTATATTATGGGCGACGAGGTGGTTGAATTTGAGAGAAAATTTGCAGAATATACAGGATCTCGATATGCAATCGGAGTGGCATCAGGAACAGATGCGATTCAACTCGCGTTACGGGCTTTGGGGATCGGTCCTGGCGATGATGTGCTGAGCGTTGCAAATGTCTCCGCACCGACGGTCTGTGCCATTTTGGCCACAGGAGCAAGGCCGGTTCTGATTGACATTGATCCCAGGACTTTCAATATGGATCCGAATCGGCTGGCCGACTATTTAAATAAATCAAGTGATCGGAATCAAATCAAAGCAATCGTCCCAGTCCATTTATATGGTCGGTCAGCAGACATGAAGTCGATCAAGGAAATTGCAAATCAATTCGAAATAAAAGTCGTGGAAGATGCATCGCAGGCCCATGGTGCAAGTGCTGGTGAAGATATGGCTGGTACCATTGGCGAGATTGGCTGTTTCAGTCTTTATCCGACCAAGAATCTTGGTGCCTGTGGTGACGCTGGAGTGATTGTCACGAATGATCCACTGGTAGCAGAAAAACTCCAGATGCTGCGTAATTATGGGGAGAGATCACGGTATGATAACAGTCTTATTGGATTTAATTCTCGGCTTGATGAAATTCAGGCGTCCCTGCTGAATGTGAAGCTCAAGCATTTGAGACGATGGACAGAGCGACGTCGTCAAATTGCCTGCAAATACAATCAATCGCTTGGTAAATTGGGGATCAATACGCCTGGTGATTCCATTGAAAACCTGGCAGGACATGTCTATCATCTGTATGTGATTCAAGTTGCAAATCGTGAGCAGTTTCAGTCTGATCTGATGCAACTGGGAGTTGGTACTGCGGTTCATTATCCAAAACCGATTCATCATCAGCTTGCATTTCAAGGGGTATGTGTGACTGACGGGGCATTGGGCGTAACAGAACAGGCTTGCCGAACCGTAGTTTCATTGCCTTTGTATCCTGAAATGACCGATGAAGCGGTCGAAATGGTATGCGACTCGATCTCTCAACTGGTGAGGAGTGGGCGATGCACCCTTCAGAATATGGCGTGATGAGCCGCTGTGAGCGAGATCACTGGTGGTATTCCGGGCTTCATTCGCTGGTGGGTGAAATCCTGTGTCGAAAAATGTCTCATATGCAAAGTCCAATGATCCTTGATGCTGGATGCGGTACAGGTGGTTTTCTCCAGAAATACCAGCCTGAATTCGAATGTCTGATAGGCATGGAGCCTTCAGATAATGCTTACACTTATTTGATGAAATCCGATGTTAAAAACCTTGTTCAAGGCGATATGCTGCGTATCCCATTTGAAGCAGGGAGTATGGATGCCATTGTGTCGATGGATGTTCTGGGTGTATTTCAAAATGCCGAGATTTCATGCGCAATACGCGAAATAGTCAATGCTTTGAAGCACGATGGTCATCTGATATTAAACCTCCCCGCATATTCCTGGCTGATGTCTGGACATGATCAATTTGTCGGAAATAAAACGCGATTTACGGCAACCGCTGTTTTAGACGAATTAAAAAGAGCTGGTTTAATCGTCGAGTATGCAGGATATCGGAACACGATTCTATTCCCGGTCGCTCTTGTCGTGAGACTTACTGGTCGATTTATGTCATCTCTTTTCAAGCGTCAGGTAGAGCCAACGGAGTCGGATGTCAAAATGCCTCATGAATGGATCAACCGGATTCTTGCCAGAATACTGTTGTTCGAGAACGGTTTGATTTGTCGAGGCTGGCGGTTCTGTTTTGGATTGTCCGTATTTATTGTCGCGCACAAACCAGATCCAAATCGTGATCGTTTGACAGAGTCCGTCATAGTAAGCGGTACTCAATCTATTTGAAAAAGGATGATGTCATGTTAAAGTTCTCAAAAACGAATGCCTTTAAAACACTTGCTTGGGTAGTGTTTTTGAGCCTGGGAACTTTTGTATTTTGTTTTTCTGGTGCGATCAAGTCGTTGATTCGTTTGAATCTGAAGGTCTGGCTCTCAGGCCAACGCCTTGAGATATTGCTCAGGTTCGAAGGAGTATTCTATTTCTTTGGATTTGTTGCGTTGTTCAAACTGATTCAATGGGTTGGTCTATTGCCAGAGAGAACATGGTTGATTTCTGAAGGGTATTGCCAGAAGTTTCTTCGATTACCGCTTCAGTGGATCCTAAGTATAATCATAGCCCTATGGTTTTTATTGTGGGCTCCGCATTATCTTTATTGGCCGTGGTGGATGGATCTCGAGCATTTTTCAGTCTCGGCACATGCTTGGGATCAAGGGATAAAACCTTATCATGATCTGATTGATTTTAACTTCCCAGGCCCGATTTATATCATGTGGATGATTGGCAAACTGTTCGGCTGGAACCATCCCATGGCGGCAAACTTTCTTGATATCATGGTCTGTATCGTTCTATTCTGCCTGACGATTCGCTGGAGTAAACGCGTCTTTGATTCGAGCACTGCAGGATTGATTGGCTGTATTTTAATGGCCCGATATTACATGAGCCTCGATGCTTCAAGGGTCATGCAGAGAGAATGGTATGTGATTGCATTGGGAATTGGTATGTTGATGATCACCCAGATGACAACTCATCGTTATAAATATCTGTTCTCGGGATTTGTACTTGCCGTTGCTTTGGTGATCAGGCCCTATGCCATTCTGATCTTGCCAGCAGTGATTGTGGCCGTAGTGATAGAATATTGGGGGCAGCGTCTGAAAACCGAGATTGCTTTGAAGCAAATTGTATTGTCAGGGCTAGTTTCATCGCTGATCCTGTGGTCGCCTCTGGTTTTTCACGGAATTGCAGACGACTTCTTTCGAGAAACTTTTCGTGAACTCATGTATGGGAATTATGATCCTCAAGGACGCGAAGCGTTTCATTGGACGGTCTATAATCAGATTGCGACGAAAGTGATATTCAGTGCATTGTGCACCGTTGTTCTGACGTTATATCTTTTGAGAAATGATCCTTGTAAATTGGGGCTCGTATTACCATGGGTTGTCATGTTTGTTTCGATGGTGTTTTATAAGCCATTGTGCCCTGTCATGCATGCATATACCGAGATTCCCTTGGAAATGGTGGCCGGATTGATGCTCGGGATCTTCTGGGGAGTTTTTGAGATCTGCCTGGGTGTTTCGTCTCGTTTCAAAGTCTCTTTGATTTGCTTTTGGACGTGGTTTTTTCTGCCAGCTTTTCCTGAGATGCTGAGCGTAAGTTCCAGCCGGGAAGCGTTGGTTTCCATGGTGTCGTCTACAGGTCTGGAAAAATCTCCGCCCGGTTGGGCTGGTCACTTAAAAGATCGAAATAAAATCCCGACACTCTATTTCTGGCAGGACTATCAATCGGCTCTGGAATTTATTCGTGAGGAAACTTCATCGGAAGTCAGAGTTGTCAATTTTATCAGAAAACAGCCATTTCCGACGTTCAATGGTCCGACCGGAAGACTCTCACTCTGGCCATGTGGGGAAGGGATACAATGGCTCCGCTGGGTGCATCCTGAGCTTGAACTGGAATTCGCAAATTCCCTTCAAAGTCTGGTCCCATCCATTGTCATTTGGAATGATCGTGAAGAAATGTCTAACGTTGCAATAAAATACCCTTTAATCGACAGGTTGATCAGACGTGAATACGAGCCTTTAGCAAGATTTGGCCAGATCGATATCTGGAAGCGACGTGGGATTCAAATTAAGCCTGACAGATAATGCAAACAAAAAAACACCGGGCGGCATTCGAGCCATAAATTGGCATGAATGACGCGATCGGTGTTATAAGGGAGCAAATGGGTCATAGGACAGCAGTCCGTGCCTGTCGGTTGACCTGATCAGAATCCGGACATTTCGTCCAGAAGCCGATCCAAAGCGATTTCAAGTTTCTCTGGAGTCTCGTAGATACCTTCAGCGATTTGTCGACGAACCGCTTCAACCCGCTCGTGGCGGATATCAGGCAGCCGATGAATCCCGTCCAGCATCTGACCCAAAGAACTGATTTCAACATGATCTCGCGGTGCGTTCACGCCAACTGAAGAACCCGATTCAACGGTATAAGCCGCCATACGGGGATAAATTGGTTGTGTTCCGCCTGCGCCGTTCAAGCCATGGATTTCCATCGTTGGACCCCCCTCTCAAGATGCAAGATAGCGGTATTATAGGTCCGCTAGCTTTCGACCTCACCCGACGGGAATTACCGGGAACAGAAGCCCTCAATAATTCCGAGCCGCCTTCCCAACACGGGTCGGCGACAGGAGCCGGATGAGCCTAATGTCTGTCACGTGCTCCTACGTGTCAAATCCTCTAACGTTATCGGATGTGAAACGGTGACGACTTTAACGCCAATCACAGAATTTTGAAAAATTTTCTCTAAGTCTTTTCGAATCGAGCGTGTAGACTTCGGAAAATTCTTTGCAAAACGTCTCATCGGCGCAGCCCCTGCCGTCCCTGATTCGGATTCATCGCCGCTGGTTGCAGCCCGTCTGCCATCTTCGACATCGTCTGATTGAGCTTCTCGGACATCCCTGATGCCTTCGCATATAGCTGGTCAATCGCCTGAGCCTCCTCCTGCGTACGTGCAGCTGCCCGCAAAGTCTCAAGCGTCTTGACTGTATCGTGCAACTCTTTGGCTCCCACAATCACCGCCTGAGCAGAATCAAAATAGGCGTGGGCCTGAATGTCCTGGGCCGTCGGTTTATAGAAGGGGCTCAGATAGAACGGATTCGAATAAATCTTCTGGACGAGCTTATCGCCCCAGTCTGTCGCATCGCGCACATTCGATACCGTCCGTTCAATGTTCGCCTTCGACTTGTTGACCATGTCCACACCCTGACCAGAGAGCAATTCCGCTTGGTAGAGTACGCGGTCTGCGCGGATTCGGGTGTTTTCCAGATTCGTGACTGTCCTGGCGATATTTGGCCTTTGCTCCGCCATCAGCTGATCGGCGTTGAGCATCAATCCCCTGGCTCCAGCCACAGCCTCGCGCACATCGGGGCCTGCGGCCGTCAAAAGCGTATCGGCCGTAGTCACCATGTGATCGACTTTTTTCAAGGATGTATCTACCTGTGGTAGAACGCCTTGAAGTTTGTTTACCGTCTGCTGGAGCTGGGCAATGGTGGTTTCCACATTCGGTCTGATGGCGGCCGAAGTCTGCTTCAGCCCGTTGGTCGTTTCTTCCAGGGCTGTGACCGTGGCTTGAACCTTAGGCATCAAAAGATCGACATTTTTGCGAACTTCGCCAATCATGTGACTGATGTTGTTACGTTCGCTAGGGCCGAGTCCGACCTGCTCCATAATCGGGTCGAAAAAACTTGTTTCAGTACCCACAACCACTTGCCCTGCCACAAGTTCCATGTGCGAAGCGCCAGAGTTGATGATATTCACCATGGTCTGTCCTGTGAGAGACGACTTGATGGCAATCTTCACATCCTGCTTGAGTTTGATGGCCAGACTTTCGGGGATGGTCAGTCGGACTCTGGCTCTGAGAGAGCCGTCGATATCGACCAGATCCACGCCCTCGACCCGCCCGCTGGTCAGGCCGGCGATCTGAACTGCGGAACCGACGCGCACGCCTTGTCCATCTTTAAAGATGACGTCGATGGTGCGCCGGTTGGATAAAAATCCAGGGCCACCGACAGACAAGGCGATCAGGCTGATCATTCCGGCAAGGCAGCCCAGAACCACGAGGCCGACCAAAACTTCCTGAGTAGAACTGCGTTTCATGGAAGGGTTCGCTCCTTGGTTCGGATGTCCGTCCGGGCATGAATGTCGTGTGAGGATGACAGATGCAAGTGATTGATAGGCATGGTGTTGAGCTTATCTGGGGACAGGTGGTTCGAGCACGGTTCGTCCGAACGGGGCACCACCCAGAAACATGAATGTGAACCATGCCGAATTGGCGAGCAGGATGGCGATCATGCCGAGCAAGGCGGCACGCCACATGGACACGCCCAAGTCGTCGGCCACGCCTTCCGGCCTTCTGAGGCCTTCGTGGCAGGCGATTAATGATGCCAATCCAGAAAAAACCGAGCCTTTGACAATGATCCCGACCAGGTCACGGGCCCAGAGCATTTCCACAAAGTTGTAGAGAAACCAGACTGTGGGAACGTCAAGAATCGAGCGGCTGACCATCAGTCCGGAAATCAGTCCGGCAACGCATCCAATAAAGCCCAGAACAGGGCCAGCCAGAATCGCTCCAAGAACACGGGCCAGGGTGAGGCGTGCGCCGTCTGTGGAGTTTATGGCTGAAGGACTTGCGAGTCCTTTGGCGGCATCGCGGTCGACGATTTTTCCCGTCCCGGTTCGGTCCAGTTGGGAACGGTTCAGGCGAAGTTCGGCGACGGTATGCGTACTGACCAGACCTGCGACAATCATGGCCGACATTTGACTGCCGACGTTCCGGAAGAGTCCGACACCGACCACAGGTCCAACGGCATCCAGGAAAATCGCTCCATGAAATGCCTGTAGTGCAAGGAACGAGCCAAGCCCGATGTGAAGAATAATGACCAGTGGTGCTCCCCAGACGATCAGCCAGACCATTTGCTGGAATCCAGCTTTAAAAATCTTCATCTCTCCCAACCTGGCTGGGCGCGTCCAGGCTGCTGCCGAACTCACGAACAGAGTTCCTAAACCTCCGCACCAACGTACGGTTTCGAACGCCAACCAGCCCATAAGTCGCAGTGGGTTAATCGTATCCGGCCAGTCGGCTGTCAGGGTGCGGCCTATCATGATGCTGGTCTCGGGTGCGTGTGTGAATCGATTGAGGTGGTGTGAGAAAGATCTGGCCTGACTTCAGGTTTACTGCCCGCGGAAAAGCCTCTTAAAAAGGCCACGCTTTTCTTGATAACTGGCTTCTGACAAGGGTTTAGGAGTTTGCTTGAATTGACGGGGAGACAATCCCGCTGACGCCTGAGGACTTGCCAATGGCTGGGAGGTGGCAAACATACGCCCGTTCTGGCCAGAGGCCCACCATTGTTGCCATCGGCTTACGGAGGTGTTCAGTTCGTCACCCTCAGCATATGGTAGATAGCCGAAGTCTTGGCCTGTACGCTTTTTAAGGGCTTCATGGCTGGCTAAACGAACGACGGGATCGTCGTCTGTCAAGCGACTGATTAGAGCCGGAATCGCGGCTGAATCAGGTTCGGAACGTCCAAACGAAACGGCTCTGGCTCGATTGATTGCGGCTGGATCACTCATGCTCAAAAAGCTTTTTGGGGCCATGGAGCAACCCGTAAGAAAAATCACCGGCAAGCCACAAATAAAGATGCTCAACCGCTGAAACGCGTTCAGTGGTCGATTTGTCTTGGTTCGGAACAGATTTTGAGACTGGTGACGCCGATCCATGGCTTCCCCTTTCTCTCCTTGACCCGATCCTTGGGCCAAACCGATACAACCTTTTACAAGGCTATCAGTTGGAGACTATTATCATTCGCTGGAAACCATCCAGCAAACTTTAATCCCTCGTAAACTACGAAATTTCCTAAAGTTGACAACCCCAATTGTCGGGAGTTTGTGGATTGTGCTCTCGGATTCATGAAAAAAATGCACTTCGACTTGCTGATTGCCTAAGATTAGAATGTAGCTTGTCATCGGCCGGTGTGACTGGAACCAGATCTGATGAATGATCACGATACCCTGACCACTACAATTTCCGCACAAGCTGTGGCTGTGCTCATGAGCGGAGGGTCAGATTCGGCAATTTTAGCAGCGGATTTGGCTCGTCAGGGGCGGCTTGTCCATCCGATTTATATTCGGTTTGGACTTCGTTGGGAAGATGTCGAACTTCAGTATGCCAAAGAGTTTCTGGCCGCACTTGGCTCGTCGATGATCAGGCCATTGGTCGTACTCGATCAACCCATGGCCGATGTTTACGGCGACCATTGGAGCCGAACGGGGCAGGTGCCTGATGCCCAGTCTCAGGATGAGGCTGTTTATCTTCCAGGCCGAAATATTCTGTTGATGTCCAAAGCCTCTGTTTGGTGTGCTCTGAATGAAGTCCATGCGATCTATTCCGGAGTTCTTTCGGGAAATCCTTTCCCAGACGCATCTTCAGACTTTTTTCAGAGTCTTGCAAAGACACTGTCCGAGGGCTTGAGCTGGCCCATTCAAATCGTTAGGCCTTATTCCAGACTTTCGAAAACGGATGTTTTGGAGTTGGGTCGAAATCTGCCGCTAGAGCACACATTTAGCTGTCTAAATCC
>CAMCFM010000019.1 GCA_945874095.1 Candidatus Kuenenia stuttgartensis | reverse complement strand
TTTTGAAGCAGGGGCGTGTTGGAGGGAGATCCACCAATGGCCCGGCAAAGTCTGTTGTCCTTACGACGAACAACAGAGATATCCCAGGGAAACCCTGTCAGTCAGGGAGTATTCGGAGTAGGAACCTGCTGGTCTGACCAGTAACCGGCTCCAAAAAAGCTCTCATTTTTGTCATCTTCGTCGTTCAAAGAGTGTCCCGTTCGTATCCAATTCACTGACGGTTTGAGGAGATCCAGGCCGTGACCAAAAAAGAGATTGTCAAGCGTATTTCAGATTCCACCGAAGAGCTGACCCAGCTTAAGGCCAAAGAGATTGTCCAAAAGACTTTGGATACGATCATCGAAGCCTTGACGGAAAGCCCTCACCGCATTGAATTGCGTAATTTCGGCGTTTTTGAAGTTCGTCGTCGCAAACCACGCGTTGCTCGCAACCCAAAGACCAATGCCAAGGTGCAAGTGCCTGCGAAGAATGTGGTGACATTCAAGCCAGGTAAAGAGATGGAAGACTTGATCCAGAAGATCAATGCCAAAGCTCTTGCTGAAACACCTAATAGCTGATCAGCAGGTGTAACACACACCAAAAAAACGGCTGGGCCAAGGCATCGTTGCCGTGGCCCAGTTTTTTTATTTTTTACCTGTCTAGTTCTTTACATCACATATCATCTCTTCATATCTGATGAATCGCCGTTAGGCTCTGCCCCCAGCATGAGACGGATGTCAGCTAAAGAAGAAACCGGATCTTTGATTTAATCCGAACTTTCCGCAAAACCGTAAAGTTGTTCAAGTCTGCCGGTTGTGCTGGTCGATAGGTTGAATATGTCGGAACCGCAGCAATGGAGTGCGGGCAGACCGACGGAAAAGCAGGATGCTCTGATGGGAGGAGCCCAATGCGTAAGCCAATCGCGGTACTAGCCCTGTTGCTGGCCGCTCTCGCCGTCGGCGAGGGGTGCGCTCCGGTGCCCTTGCCTCACTATGCCGCTTATACGCCTCACCGGGTAGAACAACTACTCGTGGATTCGGAAAATTTGCGGATGGCGCAAGAGGACTGGGACAGATTTTGGTTTCTCGACCAACCGTCGCACTTAACACCGTTCCGCACACACGGTGGCCTCGGGCCCTGATTCGACTCGTCTAATAAGACTGTCTGATTCAACACACACCGAATTCTCTTCTCACACAAAGAAGAGAGATTCGGTGTTTGTGTTTACACCCACCCACTCAAATCAAATCGCAGACGCCGTGTAAAGCGGAGTCATCACATCCCCCGTACAGAGTCGCAACGGACGGCCAAGCCGGTCGCGAAGTTCTGTGGCAGGATTCACCCCTAAAGCATTGTAAATGGTCGCAGCCAAATCCGGCGGACCAAACGTGCGCGTCACTGGATAAGCCCCTTGGTTATCAGACTTTCCAATGATCTGTCCACCCTTCACCCCACCACCTGCGAACATGGCTGTGAAGACGGCTGGCCAGTGGTCTCTTCCAGGAACATCGCTCGGGCTGAGTGGATGAATCCGCGGAGTCCGGCCAAACTCGCCCAGCATCACCACCAGCGTCTCATCCAGCATGCCTTGGTCGTTCAAGTCGTCGAGCAAGGCGGAAACGGCTTTATCGAGAGGTGGGATCAGGTCGTTCTTAAGTCTTGGGAAGTTCCCGACATGGGTATCCCAGGTCTGAACAATTCCCATCGTGGCCTGAACGATTGGGACACCGACCTGGACCAGCCTTCTGGCCATGAGCAGGGACCGTCCAAACAGGTGGTGGCCGTAACGATCTGCCGTTCGCGGATCCTCACGCGTCAGATCCAGTGCCCTGCCCACCCGATCATTTCCCAAAAGCGCCAAAGCTGCGTCTTGTTGATCCGCAAACGTATCCCCTGGAAGAGATTGCGACGTTTGGCCGAGCAAGTGTCGCCTGACATGCAGGCGTGCCACATCAAGCCCATCCGGCAGGCTCAAAGAATCGTCGCGTGATTCTGGCCTGTTCGGGTCAAGCCGAAGCTGCCAGGGATCGTGACGTGGGCCGAGGAATCCAGCATCCTGGCCAGGCCAGGTCAAAGGCCCTTCCACAAGCCTCAGAGGCAGCGCCACTCCATTGGGAACTCCGTTTTTGCGAACTCGCTGGCTATCCACCACCGCGGCATAGCACGGAAAGTCGTCGCGGGATGCCACTCGGTCAAGGTCCGTTGCACCTCTTGGAGCCGAGGGATGGCCGGTCAAGATTCGGTGGACAGCCACCAGATGGTTGCCTTCAGGATGCGCCATCGAGCGAACAAAAGCGAGCTTGTCAGCCCTTGTCGCGAGTCCCGTAAAATGCTCGCAAATGTCTATGCCAGGTACATTTGTATGGATCGGCTTAAACTCGCCCCTGATTCCATCGGGAGCGTCAGGCTTCATGTCAAACGAGTCGTGCTGACCGAGTCCCCCACTTAATAAAATCACAATCACCGACTTCGCTCGACCAACGGGAACGTCAGCAGCCGTCGCCTGTCGGCCAGCAAGCAAGCCAGGCAGGTTCAGGCCAAGGAGCCCTGATGAACCAATCTGGAGAAATTGACGACGAGTGGCGATGTCATGCCGATTCTGGCCGACGTTCCAATGTTTCATCGAATCTCTCCTGTTGCCGAAAATTGATCTGAACCACGTGACATGCACGGGATCTGTCACCAAGTATATTTGCTAAACATTTTCAATCAAGCAAACTGTGTTGGAATTCGCAAGCACATATTCGAACGATGCCAATACAAACATCTTTGATAAAAAGGACTTACAGACATTCTTCCAGAAAGTTTTATCAGGGCAAATACTTATCAAAAAGGACTCAAAGGCTGGCGATTCTAAATATTACGGCCGGATTCTCGTTGTGGAAGCGTTGTCGAACGGATCCATAGTTGATAATCACACAGGTTATTGTTAACATTCCAGATAACTATATACGAATAAAGGTTGGTTGAGGCCATTTTGGCTCAACTGACGTTCTGCATGGGGATCGAGAAAGAGCCATGTCAGCGGAACCGCCGGATGATCTGGCTGAAGTGAATCAGAAGCTGACTGGAGCCACTCCTCAAGAGATTCTCCAGTGGGCCGTTGAGCGATTCTATCCCAAACTGACTATGGCCACTGCTTTTGGAGCCGAAGGCTGTGCCATAATCCACATGCTTTCGATCATCGAGCCTAAGGTTCGCATTTTTAATCTCGATACCGGCTATCAGTTCAAAGAAACCCTGGAACTGCGCGACCGCATTGCCGTGAAGTATGGCATGGAAGTCGAGATGGTCAGACCAGATACGACTGTGGAACAATATGAGTCCATCCACGGTGGGCCGCTCTATGGAACTCACCCCGACCGCTGCTGCCACGACCGTAAAATTTTGCCTCTCAGGCGTGCCATCGACGGCTGGGATGCCTGGATTTCGGCAATCCGTGGCGATCAGACCCAGGATCGGGCAAACACGCCTAAAGTTGGCTGGGATAAGAAGTTTAACCTCGTCAAAATCAATCCTCTGATGGATTGGACCAAAAAGGATGTCTGGACCTATATTGTCCAGAACGACGTGCCTTATAACCCGCTCCATGATGTGGGATATCCTTCCATCGGATGCTGGCCCTGCACAAAGGCCGTTGCTGATGGAGACGATGATCGGGCTGGCCGGTGGGCTGGAAAAGCCAAAACCGAGTGCGGACTTCATTCGCTTGACAGTAGCCAACTTTGACTTTGTATCGTCGTATAAAGGGCCGGTAGATTCACGATGAAACTTTCCGCAAAAGCTGAGTATGCCTGTCTGGCAATGATTGAACTGGCCAAACGTCCGGCCGGCGATCCACCGGCACGCATCCATGAAATTGCGGACTACCACAAGATTCCCGAACGATATCTGGTTCAGATCCTCCTGCAACTCAAAGGCGCTGGACTGGTCTCAAGCGTCAGGGGTTCCATGGGCGGCTATCTGCTTGCCAAACCAGCAGATACGATAGCTTTGTCTGATATCCTGACCGCGATCGATGGCCCTGAGGCCGTCTTCAGGGAACGCGAAGGTCCTTCAGCCCGTGCCCTGGCCTCTGTCTGGAACCGTCTGCGCGAGGCTGAAAAGACCGTCCTCACAGGCACTTCGATCGCCAAACTGGCTGCCGACGACGCGCCTGCCGAATGGACGATCTAAACTCTCCAGTCAACCACTGTCGTGTCGCAACCGGCCTGCGTTCAAATCCTGTCCCGTGTCCCAGTCTTTGAACGACTCAAGGAGCACAAGCCATCTCCTCTGCACCTAAGCTCAACACGCCTTATGGCGGCTCCCTGGTTCAATTGATCGTCACCGAATCACGCGCCAACGAGATCAAGGCCGCCTCCAAAGACTACCCCAGCATTACGCTCGACGAACGTGGCCTCTGCGACCTCGAACTCCTCGCCGTCGGCGGCTTCTCGCCCCTGAAAACCTTCATGGGCCAGAACGATTATTTAAGCGTGCTCCAGAACATGCGTCTGGCCAACGGGACCCTCTGGCCCCTGCCCGTCACCCTCCCTGTTGATCCCTCCAGCGGGCTGGAAGTGGGCAAACCGCTTGCTCTGCGAGACGTTTACGGCAATCTCGTCGGCCTGCTGCATGTCCAAGAAATCTATCCCATAGAAAAGCCCCTCGAAGCCGCTTCAGCCTATGGGACCCACGACCCTCTTCACCCCTCGGTGGCCTATCTGAACCGCTCATCTGGCCACTATTGCAGCGGCCCTCTGGAAGTGATTCGCGTTCCTCCGCACTACGACTTTGTCTCTCTGAGACGCACGCCTGCCGAACTTCGCGAACATTTTGAAAAGCTCGGCTGGTCGAAGATCGTCGCCTTTCAAACGTCCGCCTACATGTTCCGCCCTCACGAAGAACCCGCCCGGAATGCCGCAAGTCAGATTGGCGCCGGCCTACTGATTCAGCCCGTTGTCGGCACCACCAAACCCGGCGACGTAGACCACTACACCCGCATTCGCTCCTACAAGGCGCTTGCTGAAACCGCTTTCGAACCCGGCCAGTGTGTCCTCTCCCTGCTCCCTCTGACCACGCGTATGGCTGGCCCTCGCGATGCCCTGCTCGGCTCCATTATCAGTCGAAATTTCGGCTGTACCCATTTTATGGTCGGCCCTGATCACTCCAGCCCAGGGCTAGACTCCAACGGAAAGCCGTTCTATAGCCCCTTAGCAGCTCAGGAGTTCCTCAAAAGCAATCAGGACGAAATCGGCGTCCGTCCGATCGGCTACACTCCCTGGGTCTATCTGCCTGATCTGGACCAATTCGCCAGCCCAGACGACATTCCCGCTGGCTCAAAAACCGCCGATATTTCTGCCGATCAAGTCCGCGACGACTATCTGGCCAGGGGCATTCCCCTGCCCGACTGGTTCTGTCGTCCGGCTGTGGCTTCGATCCTCAGCGAGATCAGTCCGCCCAAAAACCGCCAGGGTCTCACCATCTGGTTCACAGGTCTCTCTGGTTCAGGAAAATCGACGATCGCTCATGGGCTGGTCGAACGTCTGGCGGAATATGGCCGCAATGTCGCGTTTCTGGACGGCGACGAGATTCGCACGCACCTCTCCAAAGGTCTTGGTTTCTCCAAAGAAGATCGCGACACCAATATCCATCGAGTTGGCTACGTGGCGGGCCTTCTGGCTGCCCAGGGCGGCACGACAATCTGTTCCGTGGTCAGCCCTTACCGCGCCCCGAGAGACCATGCCCGGAAACTATCCAGGGGTCACTTTGTAGAAATCTTCTGCGACACCCCCATCGACATCTGCGAAACCCGCGACGTGAAGGGCCTTTACGCCAAAGCCCGCGCCGCCGTGGCCGATGGTAAGGGGCTGGGCTTTACGGGTGTGGACGACCCTTATGAACCCCCATTGAACCCTGAAGTCACGCTCAACACCTCCCGACTGGGCGTGCCTGAATGCGTCGATGTGATCGTTGGTAAGCTAAAAGAACTGGGCTATATCACAGACTGATTCATCGACGCCGACCTCCGGACACCAACTCAATGAACCGCGTATCTGGGCTCCGGAGGAGACACCTAAGGATCAGGCCGAAAACAACTTCCCGTTTTTAAAACCAATGAACCGGGGCTAGCGCCAAGGCCGGCTAGATAAGAGGCAATAGCCATCGGCCTTGGTTTGAACCTAGCCGCCGGGCGCTAGCCCCCGGTTCGCAGAAGTTAAATAACCGGCAAGTTTGAATCTAGCCGCAGGGCGCTAGCCCACGGTTCGCAGAAGATAAATAACCGGCAAGTTTGAATCTAGCCGCCGGGCGCTAGCCCACGGTTCGCAGAAGTTAAATAACCGGCATGTTTGAATCTAGCCGCCGGGCGCTAGCCCCCGGTTCGCAAAAGATCAATAACCGGAATGTTTGAACCTAGCCCCCGGTTCGCGGAAGAAAACCAACCGGGGCTAACGCCAAGACCGGCTAGTAAGAAGCCGCAGGGCGAAAGACAACGATTCACTTAAAAAGCGGAAGTTATTTTCGGCCCGTTCTAAGCCTGTTCTTCCGCATCCAGATTACACCGTTGAAAAATCGCCTGATTCTATTCAAGATTCCAAACCGGCCTGTTGCTTTCTAAGATTCAATGTCTTATGATGATTTTGTTGATCTTTTCTCTTGTTTAATATACACAAGAAAGGATCAGAGGTAATTTGATAATACGATTTCCGCTAGACATCTTGATTCATACGGTAAATGAGAAAACCATGAAATTATACGTTCTTGGATTCTTGGAGTTACTCCAGCTGATTCTTATCTATCAGTTGATCATAATTGCAGTTACGATCTATGAATTCAGGCTGAGGTGTTTGAAATTAGTCAGTCGGTAAAAAGAACCAACGACATCCAGGCCAATCGAGCCTCCATCTCACTCTGAAACCTCAATCCAAGGCAGGTCATGTCGCCTGACGTGGATTGCGCGATCATGGAGCAAGGTGTTTTTGATCAAATTGGATGATCGGAATTTATTTACCTGCCAGACTAACCCGCCGCGCCAACAAGGGCCGCACGAGAGAATAACCACGCCAGCACAAACACATACTAATTAGAGAGTTGCTACAACAGCACAGCTTTGGGGACGCTCGGCCCTTGCTCGCGCGGCGGGTTAGTTTGGGCTGCCAAGCCAGATCAAGGAATGCCCGTTCTTGCTGGCCAGGATACATATGACCACTCTCAATACCACCACCCCGGAATCCTTTACGAGCCTAACCGATATTCATTTTCGGACTGATCCTAAATATCCTTCAATAGCTCCTTCAGAACGACCCCTTCTACATCCGTCAAACGCTGGTCGCGGCCGCCGTGGCGGAATGTCAGGCGCTCGTGATCAATCCCCATCTGGTGCAGGATTGTCGCATGAATGTCGTGTACGCTCACTGGATTCACCACCGCTCCGTTCCCAAATTCGTCGGTCTCTCCATACGAAATACCCGGCTTAAAACCTCCACCTGCCATAAACAGGGTAAACCCGTTCACATGGTGATCCCGGCCACTCGTTGCATTGATCGCACCCGTGTGCGGCGTTCTGCCCATCTCTCCTGCCCAGAGCACAATCGTTTCGTCCAGAAGGCCCCGCTGGTGCAAGTCCGTAATCAATGCCGCCACCGATTGCTCGGTCACCCTGGCGTTCTTTTCGTGGTTCTGCTTCAAATGGCTGTGCTGGTCCCACGGCGAATTGTTGTTATCGAAACTCGGACAGGTGATCTCCACAAATCGCACCCCAGCCTCCACCAGCCTCCGCGCCCTCAAGGCCTGTGTCGCATAATATCGCTGATGCTCGTCGGCAGAATCCGTTCCATACATCTTATGGATATATGTTGGCTCGTTGCGAATATCCGCCACCTCTGGAACCGTTGTCTGCATCCGGAATGCCGTTTCATAATTCTTGATCGCAGATTCAATCACGTGCTTATCCGACGATTCGCCTGCAAATGCCGAGTCCTGGCCGGCAAGAAGGGCCAACTTCCTGCGCTGGATGGCCGGGGCATCGTGCGGCACAATATTATCCACCGGTGTGCCTCTGGCACGCATCAACGTGGCTTGATAACTGGCCGGCAAAAACGAGCTGCCGAAGTTTTCCAGACCACCGTTAGGGACCCAGTCGTTATTCAAAACCACATAACCCGGCAGGTTCCGATTCTCTGTCCCCAGCCCGTAAGTCACCCACGCACCAAAACTTGGAGCCAGTCCAATACTACGGCCCGTGTGCATCAGAAGGTTGGACTGACCATGCAGAGGCAATTCACCGACCATCGACTTCACCACGCATAGATGGTCAGCCACCCGCGCGATATTTGGGAACAAATCGCTGACCCAGAGACCGCTTTGGCCACGTTTTTCAAACTTCCACGGGCTCCCAAGCCACAATCGGCCGGGGTCGGATGCCTGCGAACGCTTGGAATAAGCCTGAGTCCCGATCGGCTTCCCCTCATGCTTCTTCAGCATGGGCTTGTAATCAAACGTATCCACATGGCTTGGGCCTCCATCCATGAAGCAAAAAACAATGTTCTTTGCCTTGGCAGGGAAGTGCTGGGCCGCTTGTGCCTGATTTGAAAAAAGGCCCTGAAGGGCAAGCCAGCCGAATCCGGCCGATGAGCTTTGGAGAAAGCCCCGGCGGGTGATTGCATTTGTTATTCGGCCCGGGCATCCGGAATTCGTGCGATTCAGCATTCGATCAGCACCTTTTTAAAAGCGTTCATGAATCATTCCGCCTTTTTTCTTAACGAAAGTGGATGAATTCCTGAGTATTGAACATGGAGTGAGCCATCTGCGTCCATGCCGACGAATCGCTCATGATATCGGTCGTGGTGGAAAACGATCGCACGGCATCGGCCCACCGACGAACCTCATCGGCCTCAGGCTCGCGGCCCAGAGCTTCGATGAACATGCTGCGAATACGGCCTTCGGGCGTGGTCTGGAGGTCGCTCATCAGGCGTTTGGCCCAGTGCTGAGCCAGCTGATTTGTCAGAGGATCGTTCAGCATGACCAGAGCCTGAGTCGGTACGCTTGTCACATTGCGGCGGCCGTTGGGCAGCTTGAGGTCGGGCAGGTCGAATGTGCTGAGAAACGCGGGCGGGGCCATGATCGACATGGTCATGTACAATGATCTTCGGCCGTTGCCGTCCACCGGGCCTGAGAAAAGCCGCTTGGAGCCGTCCTCCACCGCTCGCGGAGGGTTGATCGGGCGACCATAAAGCGCAGGATCAAGCCGGCCGGAAACGGCCAGCATGGAATCACGAATCGACTCCGCTTCCATCCGGCGCGTCGGGAAGTGATGGAAAAGCCGGTTGGATGGGTCCAGCTCAAGCGCGTTTGGAGCAGCCAGGCCTGATTCGCGGAAGGCTTGAGTCATCACCAGTTCTCGCACAAGCCGCTTGGTGGACCATTCGTGATCGACAAAATCGCGGGCCAGCCAGTCCAGCAATAACGGATTCGATGGCTTATCGCCCAGCCTCCCAAAATTGTCAGGCGTATTGACCAGCCCTGAACCAAAGATCCAGCCCCAGATGCGATTGACATAAACCCGCGACGTGAGAGGATGCCCTGGCTGGATCAGCGATTGGGCCAGCTCCAATCGGCCACTGCCCGGGCTTTTGGCGACATCGTTACGGCCAGCGAAAATTTGGAGAAAGTCGGGCTGAACCAGTTCGCCGAGGGAATCGACATTCCCACGACTATTGAAATGCAATCCCGCCCGAACCGTCTGACGTTCGTCCATCCCATTTGAGGTTCGAGGAAATGCAATCGCTTGCTCGATACGCCGATAATCCGCCACCAGCTTGGCAAGTGTGTCGCCCGAATCAGACTGATTTGGCAGGAGTTTATTGATAATCAGCCAATCGAGAATCTGCAAATCGCCCGGTTTAAGCGTGTTGTCGCACCAACGGCTGACCGCGCCTGAAAGCCATTTCGAAAGCCTCAGATTAAGTTCATCAGCCGTTTTCGGAGCCGGGGCGATGGGATCGTAAAGCGTGGAGAAACTGTCGAGCGTTTCCTGAGGAGCACCGGCCGTATCGTGCGTTACAATTCCGGTGATGCCCAGCCAACTCCGTTTGTCGTAGCCCAGATCATTGTTCGGAAGGCCTCCGGCAAGGCCAGTTCTGGGCGGAAAGTTGGGGTTGAGCGAGGCTGTAGAGAATTCGACAGTCACACGCGTGACACCGTTTTTCATGGGCTTGTCAGCGAACATGCGCCACTGCGGCTGAGTTTCTTTGAGAAATACAACCGACTCGCCTTGAAAGGCGTTGGAATCGCTTGTGAGATATCCACCAAATTCGCCTCCGGCAAGCTTCAGGCTGCTGAACTGGCCCTGGACTGTGTCTAATGGAGGCATGCGCAAAGCGCCTGGTAATTTCGACGACAAAGCCTGTGTGTGATACCCTGCCGGCAAGAGCCTGGCGATCGCCGAATTTCCCTCAAGTGCAACCAGAGGCGTCCCATCTGGAACCCATCCCTGGGCCATGCCCTCGCCTTCAGTCACCCAGCCTTGGGGAATTTCAGGTGTCCGGAAATCTGTCAGGACCTTGAATGCCTTGTTCGCTTCGATGCGTGCCTGGCGGGCATTTTTCCACTCATTGGCCAATCCATTCCAACTGGCTTCCAAACCACCTTCAGCCTTTGTCAGACGCTCCAGTGGAAATGCAATTTGGTCGATGGTCAGGGCAGTTGCATTTTTCTGTGCGAGAATTGGCTTGAGAAGCTCTGGAGTCAGCTTAAATTGACTCCAACGGTTGGCCATTTCCGAGCGTATCCGCGACCTGAGATCTTTAAGTGCTGCAATGGTCAAAGCGTTTTTATCAGGCGTATCAATCGAGCGACTGGTCCAGCGGGGGGTCATGAAGACGGCCCCAAGGGCGTAATAATCGCGCTGGGAGACGGCCTCCAGCTTGTGGTCGTGGCATCGGGCACAGGCCACGGTAGTCGCCAGGAAGACTTTCGAGAAGGCGTCCACCTTGTTATTAATCATCTCCTGATGGATCCCGTTGAAGTCCAGGCTGCTGCCGTGGCGATGCTCTCCAAGGTGATAAAACATGGTCCCGATCAGGCTTTCATTTGTGCCTGTGGAGGTATTGATACGCGGCTTTTCAAGCAGGTCGCCAGCCAGTTGCTCTTTCAGGAACTGGTCGAAACCGATGTCGGAATTGAAGGCCCGAATCAGATAATCGCGATATTCGTGAGAGCCCTTGGCCGGATTGTCCCACTCATATCCATAAGTGTCGGTGTATCGAACGGAGTCCATCCAGTGGCGTGCAAACCGCTCGCCGAAGTGCGGCGAGGCCAGCATTTGATCCACCAAAGACTCATAGGCACGCCCAGGATTGGTCTCCCAATCATTCAGAAAAGCCTTGCGCTGGGCAGGCGCAGGCGGCAGGCCAGTCAGGATAAACGACAGACGTCGCAATAGAACTTCCGGGCCTGCCACGGGCGCTGGTTTAATTCCAGAAGCATCCAGAGAGGCTCGAATGAACCGGTCCACAGGCTTCTGAGACCACTCGCGATTGGCCACCTGAGGCGGTTGAGGATTCTGGAGAGGCTTCAGGCTCCACCAATCGAGCCGTTTCCTGAACGTTTCCGCCCACGCATCCGCCGATTTGGTCGGCCCTGATCCCGGAACTTGTGTGCGGGTGTCAATGGCGCCTTGTTTGACCCAGTCCGTAAGTAATGCAATTTCATGATCCGCCAGCTTCTTTTTGGGCGGCATTTGAAGCTCTTTATCCGCATAACGTACCGCTTTGATCAATGCACTTTCATCGGGATGGCCTGGAACGATCACCTCTCCAGCATCTCCACCCTTGAGCCAACCAGGCTTTGAATCAAGCCTCAGACCACCTTTTGCAGATTTCTCGCCATGACATTTAATGCAATTTTCGACCAGTAAGGGCCGGATCTTTGACTCGAAAAACGCCTCTTTTTCCGCTGTTGGAACAACCGTATCGGCGGCCATTAACAGGCCATTCATCGATGCAAGCATGATTCCAATCACAAATATGCGGCTCAACATGATGTCATCCTTCTCATAGAGGCGACCGGGCAGCTCAATCGACATTAAAAGTCAAATAAATCAAAAACAGAGTCGGGCACGCAGGTTGCGCCCGACTCCATTTCTATTCAAATCACTCCCAGCCCTTGCGATATGAAGGACGGTTGACGAACTTGTTGGCCGATTCCAGATTCGTCACGCGGCCTTCCTTGGAGTCCCAGGAAACCGCCTGACCTGAGCGGATCGCCAGATTACCCAGCATCACGAATTCCGTGAGAGGCGCGGAATAATCAAAATTCGAGCTCGGTGCATAGCCTTCCACAATCCCTTGCGACCACTCGCGCTGAGGATTGCCGGCGTGCTTCGAACGAGCTTCGGTCTGCTTGATCTTGCCAGACTTGACCATCTCTTCGACATCCTTGCGACGCTCGAGCGAGAAGATCTGTGGATTCGAGCAATATGCCTCAGGTTCGAAGATCGTGGCCTCGGTCCCAATAAACATCATCCCGCTCGACGCCTTGCTGAACGCCTCTTCAGGCACCCGGGCATCGCGCTCTGGCTTGTTCTGCTTCCCATCCTTCGAGCCATCGTGCCAGCTCACTGTCAGGGCAGGCAGCTTGTCGGTGGCGGCAAAGTGATAAATCAGCTTGCTCCAGGCCGGGGCGGTCAGGTCGGATACCGGAGAGCTTTCAGCCTCAATTTTGATCGGCACATTGCGCCCGAGAACGTTGAATGTGGCGTCCATGATATGGCAGCCCATGTCGCCCAGAGCGCCTGAACCGTATGCCCACCAGCCGCGCCAGTTGAACGGGGCGATGGTGTTCTTGCTCCGGCCAGACTTTTTGGTCGTAGTTTCAGCTGGTTTGGAGTGGTCGCCGTTATCGAAGGTGAAGTAAGGCTCTTCGACTTCCTGACCGAGCCAGGAGTTCCAGTCGAGGCCCTGAGGCGTTTCAGCCACGTGCTTGTGCAGAGGGCCCTGAGGCCAGATCGGGCGATTGGTCCACAGGCGAATTTCTTTCAAGGTGCCGATAGCGCCCTGCTCGATCCATTCCTTGACTTCCCTCTGGCCGTTCATCGTACGGCCCTGATTACCCATCTGGGTGACCAGTCCAGCGGCCTTGGCGGCTTTGTGAAGGCTCCGGATTTCGCCAATGTAATTACACATCGGCTTTTGGACAGCCACATGCTTTTTATGGCGAACAGCCCACATGGCGGCTGGGAAGTGGGTGTGGTCAGGTGTCGAGACAATCACGGCGTCGATCCCAGAGTGCTGGGCGTCGAACATCTTGCGGAAGTCGGTATAAAGTTTGGCGTTGACTTTGGTGTCGCTTTTACGATCCGTATAGAAGCTTTGCAAAGCCTTTGCGGCACCCTCAGCGCGGTTCATATCGGCATCGACCAGGGCGACGATGTTATGAAGATCCGCCACATTGTGGGTATCGGACTGGCCCTTGCCCATGGCTCCGATGGTCGCAATGTTGAGCTTTTCATTGGCTCCAAACACGTTGCGGGGGAGGATGGTGGGCATGGCCAGAGTGGTGGCCAGCAAGGACGTATTACGGATAAACGAACGACGATTGAGTGACGTATTCATGGCCTGGATAGGAACCCTTTGTGATGATGTTGAGAATTGGATGCAGGTGGGACGAGGAGAGGTGCTCGCCGATGCGTGAATGATCGGGCAGCCTCATGTACCAGCTTATGTTAAACGAAGTCTGTGTAGGTAGCTAGAGTGAAAACGATTGGGAACCAGATTCTAGCCGCAGGGCGCTAGCCGGCGCTAGCCCCCGGTTTCGGCAAATTACAAAACCAACCGGGGCTATCGCCAAGACCGGCTAGATAAACGCGAACCCCCGCGGGTTCGGAGATTTGATCCACTCGGTGCCCAACACTACCAACTAATCCACATCCTCAAACTTCGTCACGGCCACTACTTCCGAGAGTTTGATCAGGACCTTGGACCGGTTACGCCTGACGCCGACTCGGCGGGAGTCGATCACATAGCTCTCGCGGGTGGCGTTTGAATCTCGCAGGTCGTGGAAGTCGGCGTCTGTCATGGTCAGAAATCCCATGTCCACTGCGGCCAGTCTGCCAATGCACAGGAACGGGCCTGCCAGGTCCACCACCACGGTCTCGCCAATCCATTCAGGTAACGGAGAGAGCCAGGATGGGTCTGATCGTCGTGGCTCTGTGTGCATATCCAGATCTCTCTCTCAAACAGGAACTTGCAATGCCTTGTCACTCATTCCGAAAATGTTCGGTGAGTTCGCCTTGACAGATTTTAGGGTTCGTTTTATTTTCCCGCTACTATGAAGTACCTCCACTCTCTCGCCACAGCCGTTATTTTGAGTTCAACCTGGGCTTGGGCCGAGGCGCAGGAGCCTTCGCCTACTGTGGATCAGCGTCCAAACGCTGCTCCCAATCCCAAGCCAGATTCGGACCTCCCGAAAATCGTCATGCTGACCAACGGTCGTATGCTCACCGGTCAGGTCAAGCCCCATAAGGACGGCGGCTGTAACGTTCAGCAGAAGCTGGGCGTGATCCACGTCGTTGCCGACGATGTGGAAGGGATCTTCCCAACCCTTAAGGCCGTTTACGAATACAAGCGAGAACTGCTCCCACCACGAGACATTCAGGAACGGATGCGCCTCTATCAATGGTGCATGACTCAAAATCTCCTGACCGATGCCCGTGAACAACTCCAAGCTGTTCTGGCTCTCTCATCTGAACATGAAGAAGCCAAATCGCTTCTCAGCCAGATTGATATCCGAATCGCACGCAATGATGTCAGAAGCGACAATCAAGTCCTCCGCACATCGGCCACCCAGCCCTCAGCCCGCGAAATGGAAACGCCATTTTTAAGCAAGGCATTTCGCGAAATGTCTGTGAAATCCAATCCCATCATCTTTGATCTGCCTGAAGCACTCGCCCTCAAGCGTGCCCAGGAATTTAATCAATATGTGCATCCCCTGCTCCAACGTTTCTGCGCAGACTGCCATAACGAGCGTACTCCGAACGGTTTTGGACTGATTTCTGTCAAAGGTCAAGCGGCTCGCGACCCAGCCATCCAACGTGCCAATCTGGACGCCACATTAAGGCTTGTGGACCCTTCGAACCTCATGCAGAGCCAGCTCCTGACCAATAGCCTTCTGCCCCACCAGCCAAACAATCAGCCAATTTTCCCCGGCCCCAACAATGCCGCTTACAGGCTGATTTCAAACTGGGTCTCAAACCTCCAGCACCGTGGTTTTGGAGCTCCATCGCCGAAAGTGGAATCCAATGTCGGAGCACGTTCCGCGGATCCCGGTGTGATGCCGGCTGAAGTTGTGACAAATTCCGGTGGGTTTGGTGTGGAAGGAAGAACTGCCACCCAACAGGTGATCCCAATCGAGCCGAATCCGAATGCAAATCGCCCGATGCGCAGCCCTCTGCCGGCGGAAGATATAGACGCACCTGAACCAACCGCCCCTGGCCGACTAGTTCCAGGGAGCTATAATGGCGCCCAGCCGATCGCCCCCAAAGGCACAAAATTCCCGGTCCCATTGCAATCCGGAGCATCTGTCGAAGAAGTCTTCAAACGGATGCAAGCTGAAGAAGCCGAACAAAACGCCCGCATTGAAGCCGTGAACAAGGCGAAACTCGAAAAGCAGAAGGCCGGCGAGCTGCCGCAGGCTCCTGAAAATGCAAAGCCAGGCAGCACGAAACCTGACTCAAAGCCTGCCAAAAAGCCCGTAAAAATTGATCAGGATATGCTCGATAAATTCATGATGAATCGCCGCGCTGGAGGCGGCTGATCGAAGGCCAGGCCTGATGGAATGATCAATCGCAATGAAATTTGAACGCTCCTGCAAACCATCGTTTGCAGGAGCGTTTCGGTTTATTGCCATTCATACATATCAATAAACGACAGGGATCGTTGCAGGTGCCACTGGGAACGCGGAGCTGACTGGCTTCTCCGTATCAGGATTGTTTTGACCTTTAATCGAGGTAAATACAATCTTGATCCCGGCTGACAATCCATAACCCACGCCCTGCTTCTTAAAGAGTGGGGTTTTAAAGACTGAGACTTCGATCAGCTTGTTATCCTGAATATTATGCTCGACAAATTGCCATTTCTGACGACTCGCGATCACCATATAGTCATTCGCCTGATATTTGGACGCCAAATCGGCTGGATAAAGGTCATAGTCTGTCTTTCCGACAATTTCGGCGGGTGTCATATTCAAGCCCTTGGCGAAATTCTGGTTGACCCGATAAACCACTTCGCTCCCGTCTTTTACTGTTGCATTTAAAAGCGGTTGTGCAGAACTGACCTTCGGATTCAGAATGATCCATCTGGCTGGAGCATTGGGGATCAAGGGTGGGCTGATCGGCTTTGAATAAGGCTCTGCACTTTGATTTTTATCCACTCTGGAGACGATTTTAATCCCCACTGGCAAACCGGCTCCTGGCCCATACCCAAGGAAAATCGGTGTTTTAATGACCGTAACCGTCTCTGGAACACCGTCAATGATGTTCGTTTCAACAATCTTCCAGATCCTGCGTGACTCGATCACCTTACGGTCATCTGCCTGATATTTGGCGGCAAGATCAGCAGGATAGTAATCGTAATCGGTCTTGCCCACCATCTGATCAGGCGTGGTTCCAAGCCCATCCGCAAAGCTGGTGCTGACCCGATAGAACTCTTCGTTCAAATTCTTCACAATCACAGACAATGGCGAATGCTGAGGAGCCGTTGTTGATTGGGCGCGAACCAGTTTATGGCCAGGCAATTGAGAAGCCGTTGTGGAAAGCACCTGTCGATTTTCGAGGTTGAGATCACCCAGACCTTCTGGTTGATAACGCTTCGACCGACGAGCCGATGATGGGCTCAAGAGGCTTGCAAGTTTCTTGAAAATCGTTTTTTTCATCACTCAACTTCTCATGGATGTTTGCGATCGACCTGAATTAGACTGTGTTAAAATATACAACATAGGCAATCTGTATGCGATACCAAAATTTGTAAACCGGAACCCAGATTGCTATCGTTCCACCTTGACCCGAAAGTCAAGCTGCATAAACAATCTATAGAGCTTCTGAACTTTGAGAATCCGCACATTCGAATGACTGGAACCTACGGAAAATGGCCAATTACGGGCACTTATTTCTCACTGGAGCGGGTGGCGGCATTGGCTCGCAAGTGGCACGGATGTGGGTCGATGCCGGTGGAACCGTGACCCTTTTCGGGCGCGATCAGGCTAAACTTATCGCCGCATCCGAATCACTCGATCCGTCCAGCTTCATCATTGTACCCGGCGATGCCACAAATCCTGAGGACCTGTCTGCTGCAGTCGAGCAGTCCACTCAGAGGTTTGGCAAGATTGATGCGCTGGCCCACTGCGTAGGTTCCATCAAGCTCAAGCCCCTGCACATGGCGACTCTGGCAGATTTTGATGAGACTTTGAACATCAATCTGAGGTCAGCATTTCTCGCCACCAAAGCCGTCTTACCATCAATGAGGGCCCAGCAAAGTGGCTCTGTCGTGCTGGTTTCGACAGTGGCCGCCCAGCAGGGCATGAACAACCACGAGCTGATCGCGGCGGCCAAATCAGGTATCGAGGGGCTGGTTCGATCGGCGGCCATCAGCTACGCTCGTACAGGCATTCGGTTCAATGCGGTTGCCCCCGGGCTGACAGACACTCCTCTGGCGGCCCCCCTGCTCTCAAACGAAGCCTCGCGAAACATCAGCGAGCAGATCCATCCGCTTGGTCGAGTGGCCAGGGCTGAGGAAGTGGCCCGGGTGATTGTCATGCTGGCTGGCCCTGAGTGCAGCTTTGTGACAGGCCAGATCTGGGGCGTCGATGGTGGCCTTGGATGCGGCGTCATGCCACCCAGAATCACTCTCAAGCCCAATTGACCCATCGGCCAGGTCTCAACCACTACCAAAGAACGGTATCTCACCAGTGAACGCACAACAGCTACTCCTGCTTTTTGACATCCTTTACAGCCTGTCGCTGGTAGGCTGGCTTGGTGCGATCCTGTTCTTCTCGTTCTGCGTGGCCCCGATCATCTTCAAAGTGCTCGAACCGGAACCGGCCGCCAAGTTCGTCCGGGCCCTGTTTCCAAGATATTACGCCTGGCTGGCGATTTTCTCGGTAGTGGCACTGGCAAGTTTTACGGGTAGGCCGCTGGCTGTCCCCGAGCTGAGGGCGTGGAATAACCTGATCTTTCAGGGGCTGATTCTGTTAAACATTTTGATCTGTCTCTATTGTGGGAACAGTTTGACGCCGGCCATCAATCGGGCCCGCGATGCTGGAGAATCTCAAAAGCCACGGTTTAATTCGCTTCATAAGTTGTCGGTCAAGCTGAACGTAGTTTCATTGCTGATCGGTCTGGCGTGTCTGATCCAGTTCGAAGCCAGAATGGCTCCGAAGACTTTCGGGATTATCGAAATGCCAGTCGGGGATCGGGTGGAGCAGGATCGACAGTTCCGGCAGACGCTCGATGAAGTCCTTGAGCAACGCGCCAAACGAGCCAAAGCACGTGGCCAGGTGCCGCAACCAGAACCAGACAAGGCGAAGTGACG